>JAYVKT010000066.1:0-4487 GCA_043768195.1 Chitinophagaceae bacterium
CCTGCCATTGATGTCTGGGATGCCGCCGAGGCCGCAACCATTGATGTATGCTTTGAATTCGCTTCCCGTATTGGCTTCAAAGCCGGGTAATAGTGTTACATTATTGCCGCCTTTGTAAATAATATTTGTACCAATTCCACCAGTTATAAGGGCACTGCTTGTTATGTATGAAGAGGCCTCATAATAATTGATACCTGTTTGTGTACTATTAAAGTTTATAGAAACTTCACAATTGGCATGCAGAGGCGACTCCCAAATGCCACGGCCAAAAGTGGAAGCCCTTATCTTACCTGCCAGTTCGTTGATTACTAAATCCGTTACTGGTGAACGGGGCAGGCCATTATAGTATGGTGTCCAGTTACCGCCTGTTGGTCGATAATACACCCCAATCTCTGTTCCGATGTACACATCATTGGTGGGGGTAACGGCTATACAGTTAACCGGTACATTGGGCAGGCCGGTACTATTAATATTACTCCAATTATCGCCGGCATCGCTGCTGAAAAACACTTTTGCCGTATCGTTTGTACCACCGAAAGTAATCCATACAAAGCTACTGTTCGATGGGTTTACACCTATGCTTGTTATTTTTGGCCGTGTATAGCCTTGTCCCGCACCAATTAACTGAGTCCAGTTCTCGCCCAAGTCATTGCTGCGGAAAAGTTGCCCGGGGTTAGATGCTGAGAAATCAAAACCGCCTGCTGCATAAATACGATTGCTGTTACTCGGACAGGTTTTTATATCCCAACTGCCGCTGGCTTCTTTGTTGGTATATGTATCGCCTGAGTTTGTACTTTTAAATACATCGCTATAGCCAACAAATATTGTATTGGGGTTGGTTACATGCTGTGCCAGATTAGCATACCATTCATATCCATCACAATCTGAAGTACAGCAATCTACATTAATACACGCAGAAGAAGAGCCAGAGTTGCCTGTTCGTCTTAATGATTGGTTTACCGACCACCAGGCCCTTGATGTATTGTTATAATCAACTACCACATCAAACCCATCTGCACCTTGTATATGCCGCCATGTTTGTGTATTGGTTAACCGGTTTTTCACCCCGTTATCCTGGCTGCCGAAGTATAAAACATCAGGGTTGCTGTCTGTACCGGCAAGATGGTAAGGTTGTGCCGTCCCAATATCTTCACTATAATCAACCCAGGTTAAGCCATCATCTGTACTTCTGTATAATCCACCATCAGTTGCAGCCCACAGGGCACCATTTACAGGGTTTACCTGCAGGTCATGTATATCAGGGTGAATATATATTGATAAAGAAGCGGTGTCTTTATACAAAGTAGAAAAAGAAAAAGAAAAACCACCTGTTGTACTTCGCCAAACACAAAGGCCGCCGGTAAAAATGTTATTGATATTGGTAGATGAAACAGCGATGGCCAGATCATAACCCGACTGGTCGCTGTTGCCGCTACCATCGGCTTGTGATCCGAGTATATTTGGTACAATGGTTCTTAGAGAAAAAAACTGTCCGCTGTTAGTACTTGTCCAAACACCCTTGAAACTACCATTGGATGCAGGGCCGCATAGCAGGTACACATAGCTGCTGTTAGCAGGGCTTACACCAATTTGAATCCGGTTAGCACCCGATATACTGACACTAAGTGTTGCTTCGTTCCATGTTATTCCACCGTCATTGGAATATCTAAACCATCCGTTTCCCGCTGCATAGCAGGTAAGGCCGCTGCCGGGTTTAAATTTTACATCGGTAACAAAATCGTTAATGACTTCTGTCCATGTATTACCGCCGTTATCTGTACGGTAAAGGCCATTACTTGAAGCAATCAGTAATACCTGCGGGTTAGTATGGCTTTGCGTCATTGCATATCCCACCCATTGTCCGGTTGGTGGTAACCCGTTTGTTTGCAATGCCCAACTGCTTCCGCCGTTGGTACTCTTCATAACACCAACACTGTAGCTCCTGTAACCAAAATTGGTGACAAAACCGCCTCCATCACCATCGCCGGTGAGTACATAAATATCATTAGGGTCTGCATGGCTTACTACTATTCCGCTTACTCCCAAATTGGGTCCATAGGTTGAAATCGGGTTCCAGGATACACCGGAGTTAGTGCTTCGCCATAAGCCGCCATTCGGCATACCAGCATACATATAAGTACTGTTAGAAGGGTCAAAAGCGATACGGTTGATCCTGCCTAATCCTCTGTACAGCCCATTTACATGTGTAAATGCGGTGGGGCCAATAGAAGTCCATTGGCCTGTTGACTCGTTCAGTTCTGCCAATGGCTGCTGTTGCCGTTTTTGCTCTTCTTGCAATAACGCATCGCTGTATATTTTTTTGGTATTTACTAATTTACCATCATCGTTTACATAGCGGCTCATTTCCCACTCCCAGCGTTTCCAGTGTTTCCATTCCCGCATGGATTGATTATCGGAAGAAGGTTTCGTTTTATAAAAGCTATCCACCTGCTGCATTATTTCATGCAGTTTGTCTTTGCCGGCAATGCGCTGCTCAAGCATTGCGGGTACTTTTGTCTGTGCGGATAAGGCTACAGAAAGTAAAATTGTTGCTGTTAAAAAAAGAATCCGTTTCATTGTACTTTTTATTAAGGCCCTAGAAATCTATTTTTGCTTTTTCAGTTGCTGTATTTCTTCCTCCAGCTTCAGTACATACAATGTCAACTCTTCAATCTTTTCTATCATTCGCTTTTGCATATCGCCCAGCTCTATCCCGTTTTTTTCTACTTCAGCAGCAGCAGGTATATTGGGCAAATGTTTATTGGCAGAGATATATTTTCTCAGTTCTTCAAAAGATCGGAGCTTGTATTTATTGTCAAATACATAATCGGGCCAGTTGCCGCTTAGCTGCACTTTCACTTCTTCGCTGATTATTTTTCCATCTACCGCCAATAAGAAACCTGCGGGAATGCTGGCACCGGAGGTAACACCAATACCGACAGCACCCTGTTCAGTACCGCAGAGTATTAGATTTCCTGCATCATGCTGTAGAAATAAATCAGCCGCAGTTCCACTGGGTGTGGTATTGTTACGGGCAATGATTTCATTATTATCTATAACCAGATTAGCACCAGTGCCGGAGCCCAGTACCATATATCCGTTACTGGTAACAGTTGACATGCCTGCATCTTGCCCGCCGACAATGTGTAATTTGGTAAGAGGAGTGGTGTTACTTATACCAAGACCTTCACTCTTTAGGTAAGCTGTTGTACTACCGTTTGACCACATGGAATAATCACTTGGGGCACTGTACCCGAAATATGCACTTGGAGCTATCGCCGAAAAGCTATTATAGAAGTTTATATAACTCTGGTCGTTGGTACCACCTGAATACATACTTAGAATAGCATCACCACTACTGACACCCGCCGCATCAATACGGGCAATACCTTTTACATGCAGTTTTTGTAATGGCGTAGGGGTGCCGATGCCTACGTTTTGAGAAAAAAGGTTGCCGCCGGTTATACAGGCGATACAAAGTGATAAGATTGCTTTCATAATTTTTTTTTTACAGTACATAGATAGAAAATAGACTTGTGGCAGGTGAAAGCGGTTATGCAACGGCAAAAATCAGTTAGCCAATGGCAGAAAAGCCTGTAACTACAGCAGGCCTTTTGTACTTTTGATGTAATTGTATAAACATGAATATTATTATAACCGGAGCCTCCAAAGGAATAGGAAAAGCGATAGCAGAAATATTTGCCGCTAATGGGCACACTATTTTTATTACCAGCCGGGGTGAAGTGGCTTTGTATAAAGCAATGGAAGAATTGCAAACAAAATATCCTGCGGCCGCTATAAAAGCAAAACCATTTGATGTAAGTATAAAAGAACAAGCCATTGCATTTGCCAATTGGTGTTTGGGGTTAGGTGTTCCGGATATTGTAGTAAATAATGCCGGTGCCTTTGAGCCGGGCAGTATTCATAATGAAAGAGAAGGTTTGTTGGAAGAACAACTGGCGATCAACTTATTTAGTGCTTATCATTTTACAAGAACGGTATTGCCAAAAATGATGGAAGTAAAGCAGGGTCATGTGTTCAATATCTGTTCTATTGCAGCATTAAAAGCCTATGACAATGGCGGAGCTTACAGCATTAGCAAGTATGCACTGCATGGCTTTAGTAAAAACCTGCGGGAAGAAATGAAACCCTATAATATAAAAGTAACGGCTGTTTTTCCCGGTGCTGTACTTACTGATAGCTGGGGTGATTTTGATAACTCCACTCACCGGATTATGGAAGCGGTTGATATTGCGACAATGATTTATGCTGCTTCACAGCTCTCGGTTCAGGCCTGTGTAGAGGACATTGTTATACGACCACAACTTGGTGACCTTTAAACCGCTAAAAGTTAGTATTGCCCTTTGGTAAATTTTAAACTCTTCTTTGAGAAAGCCGTTATATTTTAGTACGATCATTCATGAAGAAAATAGTTGCCATATTTACCCCTCTCTTATTTGTAATACCGGGTTGGTCACAGGTTTCCT
>JAYVKT010000067.1:0-2426 GCA_043768195.1 Chitinophagaceae bacterium
CCACAGGATACCAGCTTGTATTTTTTCCGGCAAATGAAACTATTCAATACGCTGTGGAAACACAAAACGGAACTACCAGCATCAACCTCCCTATGAATACATATGAAACAATACAGCAAAAATTAGAACAATACTTAGCAGCAAAAAAGAAAGTACAACTTAAAATTACCCAGAACCCCAACGGTTATAGAGAGGGACTGTTAATTTTCTAAATCAGTATAATAATGTTTTATAAAAAAAGAGACAGGTGTCTCTTTTTTTGTGCCATTTTAATAGCGGTTTCTGTGCTTATCAATTGCTGTTTTATACCGATTGTAAATATGTAATAGTCCAATATCGGCTTCGCCTCATTGGCCTAAACATCTTTATCATCGGCATATACCACTGTAACACTCGAAATAGTCTTTTGACTATTTCTCGTTAACATTGGTATTATACTAAACAGCAATAAAACTCAACTGCTTTTTTCCGAAAATTGCTGCTTTGTAAAAAGCTCAGCATAGATTCCTTTTTGTGAAATCAGTTGTTCATGGGTGCCTTCTTCCACAATTGACCCATCATGCAGCACCACTATTTTGTCAAAGTTGAAAAGGGAAAAGATCCTGTGTGTAATAATAATAGATGTTTTATCCTGCAGGTATTTATTCAGGTTGCCTATTATTTCATTTTCTGTTCTTGCATCTACAGCACTCAGGCAATCATCAAAAATAACAAGATCCGGGTTTTTTATTAATGCCCTTGCGATAGAGATACGTTGCTTTTGTCCACCGCTTAGTGTTACCCCTCTTTCGCCAATCATCGTCTCGTACTGATGAGAAAACTCAGCAATCTCCTTATCAACACTTGCCTGTGCAGCAGCTTTTTCTACAGCCTCCCTGCTTGCACCAGCCACCCCAAACCCAATGTTATTTTCCACAGTTTCGCTATATAAAAAAACATCCTGGGGTACGTAGCTTATATGCTTCCGCAATGACTTCAAATCAAGTTGCTGAATATTGGTGCTACATAGTTCAATTGTACCTTTATCAACATCATACATACGGAGCAGTAGTTGTGCAATAGTGGATTTACCGCTCCCTGTTTTTCCGACAATGGCAATTTTTTGCCCTTTTTTAATATGCAGCGTAAAATTTTTCAACGCCTGTATGCCTGTATGCGGATAAGTAAAATTGACATTTACAAATTTGATGTCGCCCTGCAATGATTGCTTAACTGCATTTGCCGGGTTTACAATAGACGGGGTTGTGTCTAAAAATTCATTTATCCTTTTTTGTGAAGCAGCTGCCCTTTGTATCATACTGGCTGTTAATCCGATTGCACTAACAGGAAAAGTCAGCATGTTTACATACATAACAAACTCAACAATAGTAGCGAGGCTGGTTTTTTCAGGGTTAGCAATATGATGCAATCCACCAATCATAATGGTAAGTAATGTGCTTAACCCGATTAAAAATGTGATGGAGGGAAAATAAATTGCTTCCACTTTGGCAAGGCCAACAGCATTTTTTTTATACGCTTCGCTGTTTTGGGTAAAAAAACCAAGCATGGCTTTTTCCTGTACGAAAGATTTTATTACCCGGATGCCAGAGTATGATTCCTGGGCATTGGTGGTAAGGTCGGATAAAGAAGCCTGTATCTGTTCGCTTTTCTTATTAATAATATTATTGACAAAATAAATAGTGATGGCAAGAACAGGTAAAGGTGCTAATGCATACAAAGTAAGTTCTGCATCCCTCTTCACCATAAAAAAAACGCTGAGTGAGATAATGGCGATAAGATTAGCGAGATACATAATAGCAGGCCCTGTAAATAGCCGAACCCTGCTTACATCCTCCGTAATCCGGTTCATCAGATCGCCGGTGCTGTGTGTTTTGTAAAAAGCAGTATCCAGTTTTTGATAATGATTATAAATTTCATTTTTCTGATCGTACTCAATATAGCGGCTCATTACGATTACAGTTTGCCGCATAAGAAAGAGAAAGAAACCCCGTAGCAATGCCAGTAAAAGGATAGTCATTCCGCAAAGAGCTACCACTTTTATCCAACTGTATCCTGCCTGAGATATTCCTGCAGTAACTTTATTAACCAATACATCATACCGGGGTGGATACTTTGGTGCTGTATAACCCGGGAATAATTGTTGTACAAAATCGATTACAAAGCCTGTAACCTGCGGTGACAGTACGTTGAAATAATTGGACAGAAAAACAAATACCACACCTGCCCCAAGCCGGACACGGTATTTCCAGAAATATTTATTTAGCGATCTAAGATGCTTCACAGATGGCAAATTTAAGTTGATAGAGGCCTTTAAATTCACCACTTGTCATCAGGAGGAAATAAAAAAATTTATTTCTGCTGCTTTCTATTTTGTCAATACCTGCTGCAAACCTATTTTTGCAGCGGAGAGTTGGCAGAGCGGTCGA
>JAYVKT010000068.1:0-12475 GCA_043768195.1 Chitinophagaceae bacterium
CGGCAAAATAAAATATAGAATACCAGTGCAGGGGTTGCTTATATACGAAACAGAAAACCAGAAAAATAAAAAAGGCCATCATAAAATCGAAAAGTGCTACGAGGACAGAAGAGCCGGGTATAATTAACCTTGGAAAATATATTTTCCTGATAATGCCGGCATTCTGTAACATGCTTTCACTGGCATGTGATACGGCTGCATTAAACAAATTCCATAATATCAACCCGGATAGTACAAAAACGGGGTAGGGTATTAATCCGGTCTCCATTTTTAAGGTTCTGGAAAAAATAAAAGTAAAGATCAGCATCATGCCCAATGGCTGGATTAATGCCCATAATATTCCAAGATAAGTTTGTTTGTATTTGACCTTTATATCCCGCCAGGTAAAAAAGTAGAATAATTCCCGGTATTGCCATAGCTCCTTTAAGCCAAGTGAAAAGCCTTTGGGAGGATGAATATGAGTTATAAATTTCTCCATTAGCCGTAAAGATACCTATTGGAGATTGAAACTGAAAGCCGGAGTGAATGGATTAATTCTTGTTATTAACAGGTGTTTTGCCGTTGTCTTTAGTCTTATTCTTATCTGTTTTTTCCTGTAATTTTTTTTCGTCCTTATTTCCCTTGGAATCGAGAATCGGGTCGCCAATTGGAGCTTGCCCATCCTGCAATTTGTATGTAAACACTTTGTCAATATGTACCCATTTCCCATTTTCCCATTTAAAACCTTCCTGGTCGCCATCGGGTATCAACGTCCATTGAAGTTCGGGCTGGTCAGTTTCAGAAATCAGGTGGTCAACCAGTATTATATTTTCTTCTTCAATATAATTTACCAAAACCCTGGCTCCTTTTTTAAACTCAAGTGCAATCCTGTATTTAGGTGGCTTGGGAATCGAATCTTTTTCATAGGTGAAAAATGGACCACCAAATAGCGGTTCACTTTTTTCATTAAAAGTCAATACTTCAATCCACTTCATACTGCTTTGTGCATTATTATTATCAAAGCCAAAAAGGGTATAATAGTTTTTCCCTTTAAACTGGGTTTTAATAATGTTGTAATACATGGCACCAATCCAGTTGCCCTTAGTACGAACGGAGTCAAGTGGTTTATTGGTAAACTCTGAAACATCCCTTAGCGGCACCAGTTTTAAAGAGCCATCAGCTGTGCGGAATTGTATGGCACCCCGCTGCCGGGAATAATAATCATCATAAGTGATATTCCAGGAAAAAATCCTGAAAGAAGTATCCGGGGCATATAATTTTGAAATGCCCAGCATAGAGTCAAAGGGGTAGAAAAATGAATTTTTTATTTGTAATGCCCTCACTAATGTTTTGGTGAAAATGCTGTCAGAAATCATCCTGTCTTCGGGAAGAGTGTCAGTATTCAGATAAAGGGAATATTCCATCAGGGTATCTTCCTTAGCCCTGAGTTTTTTCATATCAGCCGAAGTAATTTTTTGGGAAAATGCCGCTGAAAGAAAGCCCAGCAGGAATAAACAAAATAAAAAAGGCTTAACTAATATTTTTTTCACCAGGATTGTTTTGAATTTATAAGCTAAGTTACAGCAAATCACAGATGTCCATAACGCCAAAAAGGTTGTAAAATTTTGTGAAGCCTTATAATGCTTTGACAAAATCTTGCAATAAATCGTACCGCAGGTCAATATCTGGGTGGGGGAAGGGCACTTCAGGGTTGGTGGTTGCTAAAAAAATGGTGTACATACCAGCATTTCTGCCAAAAAACATATCGCTGTGCTTGTTCCCAATCATGATAGATTTAGAAAAATTAATGGCAGGAAAATCTTCTTTAGCCTTCAGTGCCATTCCTGGCTGGGGCTTCCGCATTGGGTCATCATTGTGAATGGAGGTGGCAAAGTAGATGCCGTCAATTTTTCCACCGGCTGCATTTATTTCAGCTATCATTTTTTTATGAATAGCTGCCAGGTCTTCTGCCGACATCAATCCACGACCAACACCCCGTTGATTTGTCACCACTATTATGTGACCGAATTTTTCTCCTAATTTTTTAAAATAACCCGGTCCGCCTTTCATAAAAACAAACTCATCGGGTGTAAAAATATAACTGCCGATTTTGTCCTCGTTTATTACACCATCCCTGTCCAAGAAAAGTGTCCAGCTTTTATCAATGCTTTTTAAATCAAGAGGATTTTTTTTCGGCATCGTTGTTACTTGAAATAGTTTTCTTCCACTAACTGGCAAATGATATGCCCTACCATGATATGGCTTTCCTGTATTCTTGGCGTATCGGTTGAGGGAATATTAATAAGGTAATCGCTGATTGATTTTATTTGCCCACCGGTGATTCCCGTAAACGCTATAGTTTTAATGCCCTTTAACCGGGCGGCATCAAATGCGTTAACAATATTAGCAGAATTGCCGGAAGTGGAAAGGCCGATAAGCACATCGCCGCTTTCACCAATACCTTCAATCATCCTGGAATAAACGAAGTCAAAACCGTAGTCATTAGCCACAGAGGTCAGATAAGAAGTGTTGCAGTGCAGTGCTTCGGCAGGCAGGGCTTTTCGGTCAGTATAAAACCGGCCGGAAAATTCGGCAGCAATATGTTGTGCGTCGGCGGCGCTGCCACCATTACCACACAGGTAGAGTTTTTTGCCATCTTTAAATGCAGCAGTAATTACATCAACGACTTTTTCAATCGTTACCAGTAATCCTTCATTCTGCAGCATATTTTGCTTGGTAGCAATAGACTCCTCAATGATGTGCTGTATTTTTATTTTCATTCTTATTTTTCTATGTCGTTTGCTAACTGAAAAATTGAACTGATCATTTTGCTCCAGCTATATTTCTGTTTTTCATTACGAAGGTGAGGAATAAAATAATCTTCTCCTAATTGGTAAAACCTGGTAATGCTGTCAGCTATGGACTTTGAATCTGGTTCTGTTACCAACCCGGCTTTTTCATGCGGAACCAATGCAGGAAGGCCGCCAACATTGGTAACAATCATTGGTTTTTTAAAATGATAGGCGAGGGGGCTCACACCGCTTTGGGTGGCATTCCGGTATGGCTGTATCACAGCATCTGCAGCACAGAGATAATTTTTTACTTCATCATCAGCAATGAAACCTGTTCTTAAAATAAGCTGGTTCCTGATGCCAAGGGTATCAATCTGCTCCTGATATTTTTTTTCGTCTTCGTAGAATTCTCCGGCTACAAGCAGTTTTATACCTGATTGTTTTATCCGCTCATCTGCCATCGCTTCAAATAAGAGATCGAGTCCTTTATATTTCCGGATAAATCCAAAGAAGAGAATGATTTTTTCGTTTTCCGGGAGTCCAAGATGTTTCCTTGCTTTTGTTTTTGAAATAATTTCTCCAAAATTGTCATACAACGGATGGGGGACTAATGTGGCTGGTTTTATTTTTTGAAATAGTCGCAAATCTCCCAGTACTTTTTCACTCATGGTGATGAAAGCGTCGCAACTTTTCAGAAAATATTTAGTGAAGGGCTTGTCGCCAAATCTTTTTTCATGTGGTATCACATTGTCGGCGAGGCAAATAATCTTTGTATGTTTATTCTTTCTCACTCTTTTTAATATTGTACCTAACGCAGGCCCCATGAACGGGAGCCAAAAACGAACAACAATAATATCCGGCTTTTCTTTTTTTAAGCGATTTCCAATTTTTATCCAGTTAAAGGGATTGATAGAATTGATGACAGATTGGATGATGATTTTCTCAGGTGCAGGGCCATCGCTGTACTGCGATTTACCGGGGAAAAGAAAAGACGGATACTGTAGTGAGAACGAATAAATCTGGCAATCATGCCCCTGTGCCATAAACTCTTTAGCTAAGCGATGATTGAATGTGGTCAATCCTCCGCCCCGTAAAGGATGTGCAGGGCCTATGATGATGACCCTGGCCATTACAAACCAGTTTTCTTTTCAATTAAATAAGCGTTGCGGTTGGGAGAGTTACGGGAAATCAATTCGCCGATAAACCCGGCAAGGAACAATTGCATACCAATAACAAGTGAAGTGAGTGCCAGGTAAAAGCCAGGCCTGTTAGTTAATGCAAAATTAGAATCTATAATTTTTGATATGATAAGATAGATAGAGATACCCAACCCCACCATAAAAAAAAGTGAACCCCACAAGCCAAAGAAGTGCATGGGGCGTTTAGAAAATTTACCTACAAAAGTGATAGAAAGCAAATCGAGAAAACCGTTTACAAATCTTCTCCAGCCAAATTTTGATACACCGTATTTCCTGGCACGGTGCTCCACTACTTTTTCTCCAATTTTTTTAAAGCCAGCCCATTTTGCCAGCACCGGAATATAGCGGTGCATTTCGCCATACACTTCTACTCCTTTTACCACCCGGTGGCTGTATGCCTTTAATCCGCAGTTGAAATCATGTAATTTAATGCCAGATACCTTTCTGGTAACAGCGTTAAAAAATTTAGAAGGAATATTTTTTGTGAGTGTATTGTCGTGGCGTTTCTTTTTCCAGCCGCTAACCATGTCAAGGCCGTCTTCCACTATCATTCTTCTGAGTTCAGGAATTTCGTCGGGGCTATCTTGTAAGTCGGCATCCATAGTTATAACTACTTCGCCGGTCGCTGCACGGAATGCTTCGTTCAACCCCGCAGATTTGCCATAGTTGCGTTGAAATTTAATCCCTTTGATATTCGGGTTTTTTGCTCTAAGCCCTTCTATCACTTCCCAGGAGTTATCGCTGCTGCCATCATCTACAAAAATCACCTCATAGGTGTAATGATTATTATTCATTACTTTCTCAATCCATGCCGTTAACTCCGGCAGTGATTCTGCTTCATCTATAAGTGGTATGACGATGGATAAGTCCATTGTTTATTTTCTCCTGGTTAAAAATAGCGATGTAGCAGCGGTTACTACCGCCCCAATTATCAAATATCCGAAAATAGAACCATAAACCACCGCCATGGCATATCCATTTTTGTAACGGGCTGCAGCAGCATTAATTTCATCAGGTGTTTTTGAGTTGTCTTTTTGATTTAACTGTTGTTCTTTATATAACCTGGCGGCATCTTCTGCAAATTCCGGATGCATTTTATTGAAGGTAAAAATATATAGTGCCATTAGCAGGGCGGCAACGATAAAGCACCTAAAACCTGTATTAAAACTGTCGGCAAATTTGCCGGTAAATGCAGATGAATTTCTATAGGCAATTAATGTCCAGCAGATTCCCAACGCATATATTCCAAATACGAAGTAATGTAAAGGTGATCTTTCAGGAATAAAATAATAGGCGAGAAGCGAAAAGCCAATCATTATGGCAGTCGTAATTAATCCTTTAATTAACGGAGTTAGTTTCATGCAATTGATTAAGACAACACCATTTTATCACCGTTAATAATGCCTGCCACTTTTCCTGTCAGCTCTTTGCCGATGAAAGGGGAGTTCTTTGATTTTGATTTGAGGTGCTGTTCTGCGACAGTCCATTTCTTAGCAGGTTCAAACAACGTTAGCGATGCTTTACTTCCTTCTTTTATAGTAGCCTGCTCCAGGCCAAATAGTTTGCGGGGGTTGATTGACAAAAGCTCCACCCATTTTTCAGGTTGAATGGAAAGAACGGATGTGTTCAATACTGCAAATAAAGTTTCCAATCCAATCATTCCAAATTTTGCATATTCAAATTCTATTACTTTGCTGTCGTACTCATGCGGCAGATGATGTGAAGCTATACAATCAACAGTGCCATCTGCCACAGCTTTTCTTAAAACATCTCTTTCTTGCCTGCTTCGCAGCGGTGGATTTACTTTCAGGTTGGTATCATATCCCTGCAAGTCTTCATCACAAAAGAAAAGATGGTAGGGAGTAATGGAGCAACTAACCGCCGCACCGCTTTCCTTGCCTCTTTTAATGTACTCCAATGATTTTTTAGTGCTAACTCCGGTGAAATGTAATTTTGATTCCGCATACCGGGTCAGTTTAATATCTCTTGCTACCATCAGTTCTTCTGCCATTGCTGGTTTTCCAGGGAGACCCAATTGCGTAGAAATAATTCCTTCATTCATCAGTCCATGGGGATTGATACTTTTATCATCCGGCATTTGTATTAATATGCCATCAAAAGCTTTTACATACTGTAAAGCTTTTACCAATAACCCGGCTGATTGTACACAGTTTATTCCATCACCAAATGCAACAGCACCGCTGGCTTTCATATCATACATTTCGGCCAGTTCTTTTCCTTCTGTATTTTTTGTGATAGCACCAATCGGGTGAATATTTACCGGCAGCGATTTACTTTTTTGAATAATGTATTCAACACCGGCTTTATTATGAATAACTGGATTGGTATTTGGAATTACCATAACATCAGTGTAACCACCTGCCGCCGCTGCCGCTGCACCTGTTTCTAATGTTTCTTTGAACTCATAACCGGGGTCGGCAAAATTGGCAAACACATCCACCCATCCCGGCGATACATGGAGACCCGGAATATTGATTTCTTTGTTGGCTTTTACTGTTAACGTACTTGCTATTTGAGCAATTACTCCGTTTTCAATAAAGATGTCTGTGACTTGTCCGTTAAGGGGAGAAGAGGGGTCAACGATGCTGGCTTGCTTAATGAGTATTGTCATTAAGGAGCGAAGATAAAGCAAAAAGACCCTTGAAAACAAGAGTCTTTTAAATCAGTCGGGACGACAAGATTCGAACTTGCGACCCCCAGCACCCCATGCTGGTACGCTACCGGGCTGCGCTACGTCCCGAACAAATCGGATCACAAATGTAGGGCTAATGATGGAAATACTGAAAGGATAACGTTCTTATTAATTCCCAAACAATTTTTTTATCGCCTTTTTCTTCAGCGAATCAACAACCCTTTTTTTCAAAGTGTCTTTCGCATTTTTTATTGACAGGTTGGTAGTATCTATTCCGGCATCGGCCAATTTTTCTTTTGCTTTGTCTTCAGCTTGTTTTTTTATTACGTTCAGCGAATCTATTGTCTTTTGTTTGGCACTGTCTAATTTGGCTTTGGCAAAATCTTTAGCCTGTGTTTCTATTTCTTTGATGGCATCGCCTGCCACCTCTTTCAGGTTTACAGACAAAGAAGGATTGTTGATGCTACCGGTTAATTTCAAACTCAGATTTATTATTTCGCCTGCTGTAACAGGAACCCCTTTTGCATTTGCTTTCGCAACAAGGTCGTTGACGAGGGTATTACCTTTTGTTCCCATTACACTTCTTGGCAATTTCATTTTGATGGCATAATCAATGGACTGATCGAAACCATGAAAGCCGGCAATTTCCATTTCTATATCCTTTATCTTAACAGTAAATGGCTTCACCATCACTTTGCCATTGCTGAATTCAATATAGTTTTTGATGTCCTTTACGCTGATTGATTTTAGCCTGTCTATTTGTAACACCGCAGCTATTTTCTCCAGCGGGGCAAATTTCTCCAGCACACCTTCCAGCATCAGCAGGTTTCCTTTTCCGGTAAGGCTGTTTAGCAGCGGCATCATTTGTCCGTCTAAATTGCCAATCATCGAAAGTTGGGAATGCAATTTGCCTGACAGGAACTTTCCAATGGGCATCAGGGACTGAATAGTGTTGTAAGAAAAGAAGGCTTTCTGTACATCCATATTCTTTATATCATAACTCAGGCTGATGTCGGGTTTTACTTTATTGACTTTAGTAGAGTAGGAGCCATTGATGATTACTGTGCCATCCAGGGCATCGGTTTTTATATTTTGAAGTGTTGCTTTTTCATCTGCCAGGATTAATGCACCACTTATATTGGTATAGTCAACTTTGTCATATTTTAACGATTGCACAGTGGTATTGACAACGAAGTTGATTCCTGTTGGAATTAAAAATGGCTTTCCGCTGCTGCTTGTACTGCTAGTTTCAGATGCTGCTGGTGTTCCCATCCAATCATTCAGATTCATTTTATCTGCAGTTGCCGTTAGATTACCGGTTAATGTTTGCCCTTGCATGGCATAGCCAACCAGGTTATTCATAGTGCCGTTGCCAGTAAAGTTGGTGTTAAGATATTTTCCGGTAAAATTATTTAACGTCACATTTTTTGTATTGAATACCAATTGTGCCGTTGGAATACTAATGCCGGTGGGATAAGCTGTTGCTTTGTAATTCATGTCGGATAGTCCGGCAGTTCCATTCAATGTTATTTTATCATACTCGCCTTTATTAATAGCCGATTGACTTCCTGCAAAATCAACATCAGCATTTAGCAAACCACTGATGGCAGTACCGGATGCCAGTTTAGTGAATTGTTTAAGGTGGTCTAAAAGAAATTTGCCTTTAGCATGACCGGAAAAATTTACAGAAGAAACCGGATTTCTTAATTGTAAAGTAAAATCTATCGGGTTGTTCCCAACTTCAATATGCCCGGAAGAAATATCTATAGTGGTTTTATCGGCTATGCCGCCAGCATTTGCCAGTGTTGCTTTTATATTTCCATTTTGTATTGGCTGCGGAAATCCCTTATCAGAATAAAAAAGGTTTTTAATATCAAAGAAACCACCGGCGGTAAAGGAACCGGATTGTTGCTGCAATGCTTTCAACGGGCCTTTGGCAAATGCATCTGCCCATAGCAGGCCGCTGAGTTTGGTACCTGCATCCAGCTTGATAAATTTTGATAGTTGTGATAAGTCAAGTTTCCCTTTTGCCCCGGCATCTATGTATTGTATGGTTTCAGGATTTTTATAAGTGAAGTTGAAATCAAACGGCTCGTTGTCAAATTCTATATGGCCTTTGGGAATATTAATCACAGAATTATCCGGCTTGCCATCCGGGTTAACTGCCCGAAGCGTAAGGTTAATATTTTTTACAGGTTTTGGCAGATCCGGATATTGGAAAGAACCATTTTTTACAACAAGGTTTATATCATATCCCGGCATTTGTTCTTTGGATGAAATACCTTTTACAAAACCACTAAAAGAAGCCTCACCGCTTGTTTTAATATTTGCAAAATCATTTGTATAAATGGCGGGCACCATGGAAAGGATGTTCTTAAAATTGTTGGTGGGGGAGCTGAACTTAATATCTGTTTTTACTGCCCCGCCGCTAAGCAACTGCACAAAACCATCAACAGAAAGTTTCAGTTCGTTGAGTTTTACATCATCTGTTTTAAAAGTGTAAGTGTTTGTTTTAGTGTCAATCTTTATGTCAGCATCCAGATCAGTTTTTGTATTGATGAGATAAGGAATATCATCCTGAGTGAAATAAACAGAAGGAGATGCAGTGGAAGTTGACAATGTAAACACATCAGCAGCGAGATTACCACTGCCCCGGTGGTCAAGGTTATTTAATTCTAAATAAGAATTAGCCTTCTTGTCAGAATAAACAAGATAACCATCGCTTATTTTATAGTTTGTAAGTGATAGTTTAAAGTTTGAAGCATTAGTATCTTTTGAGACGCTGGTATCGGCAGATGCCCTGGCAATATCCCAATTGGCCCTGCCAAACTTGTTCATCAATAAATGTATGCGGGGCGATTGCGCATAAATTCCCTGCACTTTAATATCTTTTCCTTTCAGCACACTGAATAAGCCGGCAGTGGCATCTATTTTTTCGGCGGCTATTAAGGTGTCTTTCGAAAATTCTCCTGTACCAATAATTGTAAGCCCTTTAATAGAAATAGTGGCTTTGGGAAAATGCCTGAACAGGGAAAGCTTTACATCTTTAAAATCAACCGTGGCATTCAGTTGCTTATTAATTTCTTTTTTTACTAAAGCCTGTACCTGTTTTTTGAAAACAATGGGGATTAAAAACAGTAAAACAATTAGCGACAGGAGGCTGATTCCTGTAATCTTAAGGAATTTTTTGATTTTTTTTGCCCTCATACTTGTAAGTTAAGAAGTAAATGGCAATGGGGTAAAAGAATCTATGAACCATCAGGCTTTAGATGGTAAAGGGAAGCTTTTCATTTCAACCTCACCAATTTCCCTTTTCGTTTTACAACGTTTTTATAATCCCACTGAATATCCCTTGCTTTTTTAACCCAGCGTTTCAGGTTTTTTATTTTAATCTCTTCTTCTGCTGTATAAGTGATTGATGCGTCTTTGAATTTTCCGGTACCCGGTTGTAAGGCTGCTTCCTCGAAACTTGCACCACTCCAGAATAGTAACCGTATGCCTGCTTTAAGTTTATCGTAACCCACAACAGGATTTCCATCTAAAAACCAAACAGGGTGTGCATGCCAGATTTTATTTTCTGCCTTTGGTAAGTGGGTACTGATTTCTTTGGCCAGCAGGTTGCAGATTTTTTTGTCGGTGGTAGATTGGGTGTTGTTGTATGTGCGGATGTCTTTGTTCATTTGGTTGTTATTAGCATTGATGAAAGTTAGTTATTATTTTACTTTTTACATTTAGTGATTTAGCATTGAAATGATATTGTAATACATGAACCACGGAGGCACTGCGACAGGGAGATACACGGAGTTGCTCCGTGCTGCTCTGTGCCTTTGTGTCTCTGTGGTTCAGATTTTTTTTCAGTATTAAGCTGAGTTCTCTTTAAGAGACTCGGCTCAGTAACAAAAATATCCTGCATATATGTAACTTCATTGCATGGATGGTAAGTACAGTAATCATTTTTACAATAAGAACCTTCAGCCTTATGCTAACCGCCTGCGGAAAGAAATGACAAAAGCAGAAGCTTGTTTGTGGAAATATGTGCTACGGGCAGGAAAGTTGAAAGATTATTCCTTCAGGCGGCAGCGACCGGTGCTGAACTATATTGCTGATTTTATGTGTAAGCCGTTAATGCTGATTATTGAAGTGGATGGAAGCATTCATGAACTGGAAGGAGTGATGCGAAAAGATAAAGAAAGACAGCAAGCACTGGAAGAGGCCGGGTTTACAGTGCTTCGGTTTACCAATGAAGAAGTGCTGACGAATATACAATGGGTTCATAGCTACCTCGAAGATTGGATTGAAAAGAAAACCGGCTCCCAGGTGTAAGGCTTTACGAAATGCAGGCTCTCCACTGTCCCCCGCTGGCGGGGGAAGTGCTACGAATGAAGTGAGACTCCAAATTGGGGTGGGCTTCAGGCGGCTCGTTGTTTTTTCCACCCCAATTGGATGATGCAGGATGTTCGGGAATCCGGCTCCCGCCTGCGAGGGACAGGATAGCCTCCGCTATGCGGGAATAAGTGGCAGAGTTTGGATAATGATTGAATGTTAAAAAGAATAGCTGTTAATCATAACCCAATGGGGGCTCCCAGCTTGCTTCAACGCTTGCAATGAAATCTGTTTCGGGTGGGAAGACGTGACTAATGGAAATTCTTAGGGTTTCTTCTAATAGTTTGTTTAGGCTGATCAAATCTTTGTGCAAATTTTGAAAGAGATTGGTCTGTTCTTGTTCATAGTCAAAATAAAGCTGAGCACATAATTTCCCTATGAAATCAGAAGAATTATATTCTTTTTCATATTCATTTCTTGTTATTGAGCAGATGTTATGTGTATTTAAATAATATTCTTCCTCTTTTTTGTAGAAATTTGAAATATATTTTTCAAAACTTGAGTTAGTATTTAGTTTTTCAAATTCATTGAATTTGAGCGGCTTCATGCTTGCAACTCGTTCCCTACTAAATGTGGTTTCTTTTTTCTTAGTTGGAGTGAGTAATTCTATTGCATGTTTAGTCTCTTCAGGATAATCTAGAATATAGCAATCATCATAATCTGTTTTACGACGCAGAAATAGAACTTCTACTTCAACGCCTTTTATTGTCAATAATTTCTGAAATTTTGTAGCAAGTATCATCAAGTCAATTTGTTGACTATCAATAATTAATTTCATTAGTCTTTATGCCATTTTTTTGTTAGCATTATAAACTAAAGATACTTCAAAGTAACAAAGTGAGCTCCGCAATTGCTCAGTAGAATTACCGAACGATTAAGAGTGCGATGCAACAGAAGCTGATAGTAGTAATGCAGCTTTGTAAATAACCCACCCCAATTTCCTAACGCATTTTATTTTCCTTAATTCGCCCCTCCAAAGAGGGGAAGTGTACTTAGTTCATGACTCATAACTCTAAACTCTACATTCTACACTCAATGGTCATTCAACGGCAACCCCCTTTTCTGCCACTCAATCCAGTTTATATATTCAGGAGCCACACGATGTTCTTCCATCGTAATGCAATCATCTACCGGGCAAACTAACTGGCAAAGATTGCAGCCCACACATTCTTCTTCTTTAATAGTGTATTTGTTGTAGGGCTTGCCATATTCAAGATTGATGGATTGATGTGATGTGTCTTCACAAGCAATATAACAAAGACCGCAGTGAATACATTTATCCTGGTTTATTTTGGCGATGTGGTGATAATTGATATCGAGGTCTTCCCAATGGGTAATTTTTTCAACACTCTTGCCCACAAAATCGTTGAGGGTAGTGTAGCCTTTTTCGTCCATCCAATTATTGAGGCCTTCGCACATATCTTCTACAATACGAAAACCATGCTTCATGACGGCCGTACATACCTGTA
>JAYVKT010000069.1:0-6375 GCA_043768195.1 Chitinophagaceae bacterium
TGCCGCCTCTGCCATCATCCAATAATATTGTACGTAAAATATTGCTGGCGATTAATGCATTTATTGCGGCCACATTTGATGCACCGGTTGATGTGGTGCCGCCCGGTGGATTATCATTCGGATCTATAATCTGTGTGGGCTGATAAACCAATCCACCGGATGAAAGTTTTAATTCGCCAAACGATCCGAGGTTGTCATTATCCGTTACTGTTAATGTGCCCGGAAAACGAACCAGCATGCCTTCATATTTTTCATAATCAGTAGTAGCTGCTACGGGCAATGTGATATCAACAGTAGCAGGCATAGCATTGCCACTACTTAAAATAGTAACAGTAGCAGTAGCAAAAACTGCCTGATTAAATGATGGGGTAGAAGCATTTTCTTGTACCGTTCCTGCCACTCTTACCCTGTCGCCAACAGCTACAGCAGTTGCAGATACTACAAAAATTCCTTCAGACGTATTGGGGTCAGCATCTGCATCTGCATCTTCTTCCTGCATATAAAAACCAGCGGGGCTGAGTGTTGTGTAGATGCCCGTTACGATGGCCTCTGCCGTAAAACTTCCTGCTGTTGCAGCAGAACCTGAGCCCTGAATAGTATGGAGTGGTGTCGCAGCGGTTTCATCATCTGCCAAAGTAATATTGGCAGTCGATGTACCTAATGTATAAGGAAGCGAAGGATTAGATAAAGAAAATATTATAGTTTCATTACCCTCGTTTGTAAAATCGTCAATTGGTGTTATTGTTACAGTGATGGAAGAAACTGATGCAGGAACAGTTATTGTGCCATTTACAGCCACTAATGGCGAGGGTGTGGCACTTCCTGAAAGTGTAACACTGTAATCAGTATTAAATGTAGCTGTTCCGGTCAAAGCATAATCAAAAGTTGTTGATGCAGCAGATGTTGCCGGACTAAAGTTGATAATGAAGCTGCCGTTGGTCGAGGGTTCTGAAGCACCGGCACCAGCAACAATAGAAATTGTTGTTGATGCTGCGGCATTAGTAGGTGTTGGAGGATTTAGAACTACAAAATCTGTACTGTTATTGTCAGTATCGAAACCCGGCGAAGTTCTTTGTATAGAATTTGTATTTGATGGTGCTGGAGCAACAGCTCCTTCAAAACCATTCGCAGTGCCAAATCCTACTTTATCAATAATGACCCCGCCGGTAGGAGGATTTGCACCTGATTGGGCTGTTATTGTATTACACAAAATAACTTTTCCTGTAGTAGCAGACATTGCCGTTGTTCCTATTGCGTTTGGCGTAGGCAAGGGTGTTGTTCCTCCTGCGCCCATAGCCTGCTGTATTAAATAATAACCATTTGCCGGAATGCTTCCTGTTAAACTAGTAACAGTCCAGGTTGTACCTGCTGAACTAGCATACTGAACTGACCAGCCAGCAAGAGATATTGAAGAACCCGTTGGGTTATATAACTCTATAAAATCATTTGTCCAGATTGAGCCTGAATTGCCACCACCACCGTATACTTCATTAATTTTTACCTGCGAACTCGCATTAATTGATAATAAAAGAGCTGAAAAGATAATTAGATAAATTTTTTTCATGCCATAACCATTTTAAGTGAACAGCAAATGTAAACAGAGTAAGTATGTCAGATGTTTTGGAGGGATGAAATATTTATTAACATTCAGCTATTCGCAATGTATCTTTTACGCCGCTATTATGCACTATGCCGGATATCTATAATCCGTATTTGCAGGCTTTTTTCTCCATTCCATTCATTAGTGTCAATGGTAAAAACAACATCTACTGGTTTCTTTTGTTCCAGTAAATAAAACTTGTCAGCCATGCCAAAGCCAATTCCATAAACAGTTACAGTATCCTGCTTTAAACAAAAACGGATATGTTGTTCTTTTACAATTTTTGACCAGCCATTATCGGTAACATTTTTTACAATGAATACAGGGCGAAGGTTTTCCGGCCCAAATGGTTCCATCTGGCAGATGATGTCATAAAAAGATTGCTTTATGTCTTTTAATGATATTTCGGCATCTATTACTATTTCAGGTATTAACTGTTCGGGTGTAATTGTTGCTGCAACAACCTGCTCAAATTTTTCTCTGAAGCCATTAACCTGGTTTAACTCCAACGTCATACCGGCAGCAGCAAAATGACCGCCATAACCAAGCAAATGATCTTTGCAGGCATGAATCGCTTCATATAAATTAAATCCGGGCACACTTCTGGCACTGCCCGCCGCAAATTCTCCCGACTGTGTTAGTATAACGGTTGGTCTAAAAAAGTGATCAATCACTCTGGAAGCCACAATGCCTACCACACCTTTGTGCCAATGAGATTGAAATAATACTGTTGACTTACGACTTTTCCATTCTTCGTTTTCATTAATTATTGCCAAAGCTTCTTCAGTAATATTTTTATCCGCTTCTTTTCTGTCTGTATTATCACTATGAAGCATTTCTGCATATTCAAAAGCTTCTTTTTCGGTTTCGGCTACAAACATTTGCACTGCTTTTCTTGCATCATCCATTCTTCCGGCGGCATTTACCCGTGGAGCAATCATGAATACCAGGTTGGTAATATGAAGTTCTTTGACAAGCCCACCGAGTTTTGTCAATGCTTTAATACCATAATTAGGATTTTTATTTGCCCTTATTAAACCGTAGAAAGCAAGTATCCTGTTTTCACCCGTAATGGGAACAATGTCGGCAGCGATAGCGGTAGCCAGTAAATCAAGATATTCAAAAGCAGATTCGGGGGGCAGGTTCATTCTTTCGGCCAACGCCGTCATTAATTTAAACCCCACACCACAGCCGCACAGTTCTTTATAAGGGTAATTACAATCCGTTTGTTTGGGATTAAGAATAGCAACAGCCGGGGGCAACACTTCATCCGGCAGATGGTGGTCACATACTACAAAGTCAATTCCCAATGTTTTTGCATAGGCAATCAGGTCGGCAGATTTGATACCGCAGTCTAATGCAATAATTAAGCTAAACCCATTTTCGTTTGCAAAATCTATCCCTGCTTTACTAACGCCATATCCTTCCCTGTAGCGATGGGGAATGTAAAAATCTAAATTGGAATGAAGCTTTCGAAGGAACTGAAACATACTGGCAACAGACGTTGTTCCATCCACATCATAATCACCAAACACTAAAATCTTTTCATTTTTATTAATGGCAGCAATGATTCTTTCAACAGCTTTTTCCATGTCTTTCATCAGCCAGGGGCTATGCAGATCCTTTAATTGGGGACGAAAAAAATCTTTTGATTGCTCAAATGTTTCAATACCCCTCTGTGCAAAAATTTTGCAAAGAACCGGATGCACTTTCAATGATTGATGTAGTGCTTCCACTGTTGCTTTATCGGCGGTTAGTATCTTCCATCTTTTTTGCATGATGCCTGAGTGTCATTAATATTTTCGATCTGTAACAAAAAGCACCATGTCTTCTAAGCCTTGCCTGACGGGGCTTTCAGGAAACTGGTGTAGTATGTCAAGGGCTTCTTTTTTATATAAATTCATTTTTTCTTTTGCGTAAGCAATACCTCCGGCAGCTTCTACCTGATCTATCACCCACTTTACTTTCTGTTTATCGTTGTTATTATTTTTTACGATGTAAATTATTTTTCGGCGGGTAGCTTTGTCAGTTTTATTTAAGGTATAGATGAGTGGTAAGGTCAGTTTTTTTTCTTTGATGTCGTTTCCGGTTGGTTTGCCAACATTCTCACTGGCGTAGTCAAACAAATCATCTTTTATCTGAAAAGCCATTCCTGTTTTTTCGCCAAAGAGTCTTATTTTTTCTGTAACGACTTCATCCTGGCTGGTGCTCCATGCCCCAGCTGCACAGGCAGACGCAAGCAATGAAGCCGTTTTGTTCCGGATTATCTCATAATATATTTCTTCATCCAGATTTAATGTTCTTGCTTTTTGAATTTGTAATAATTCCCCCTCACTCATTTTTCGTACAGCATCTGAAAGAATATGCAGCACCCGGTAGTCATTATTGTCCAGCGAAAGTAATAACCCTTTTGCCAGCAGATAATCGCCAATAAGTACATTAGCCTTGGCTTTCCATAGGGCAAATGTTGAAAAAAAGCCTCTTCTTTCAAGAGAATCGTCCACCACATCATCGTGTACAAGAGTTGCAGTATGCAACAGCTCCACCAGAGAGGCTGCCCGGTAGGTAACCTCATTAATTTCGCCACAAAGTTTTGCAGACAGCAACACAAACATTGGCCTTAGTTGCTTCCCTTTTCTTTTTACTATATACCTTAAAATGCGTTTTAAAAGCGGCGCTTCGCCACTCATAGCCTCTTTGAAACGGGTTTCAAAGACTTTTAGCTCATTACTTATTAATTCGGTTGGTAAAGTCATTGTTAACCGGGACAATTTACGCCGCAAAAAAATAATTGTGACATCAGGCAGCAAAAAGAAGCCTTTTAATGACTAAGTCATTGAAAATAATATAGAATAGAGTCAAATATTTATCATAAAAATTTGGTAATTAATCCTCAATCTCTATTTTTGCGTATTATTAGGACATTGTATTTCAAATCTTAATCCTTAGTTATGGCAAGCAAAAAGTATTTATTACTGGCAGGCATTTTTTGTCTGTTAGCGTCGACTGGTTTCTCACAAAGAGTTGGAGCCAGTTATGACGTTAAAGATTCGTCGTTGGTTCCGGGTAAAAGAATGCCTCAGCATTCTGAGTTTTTGAACGGAACGTATAATTTTCCTGCAAAGCCCCGCAATCAGTGGGAAATTGGTATTAAAGGAGGTTTATTCCAGGTTAGTGGAGATATCCCCGCAAAATTTTTGTCTCCGGGTTTCGGATTGCATGTAAGAAAAGCCTTTGGCTATATCTTTTCCATGCGTCTTGAATATTTGTATGGAACAGGTAAAGGACAGCATTTTAGAAATTCAGAAAATTATGCAAAAAACCCGGCATGGGGTGTTGGTATAGTTAACCCTGCTCAGCGTTATTCTGCACCTTTAGCAGTAACTGCTCCGGGTGGTTTCCGTCAAATAGTTTCTTCTAAAACTGGTTTGCCTGCAACTACTTTCGAGCAAATTTTCTACAACTACAAAACAAAAGTTCAGGATTTGTCGCTTGAAGGTTTAATTACATTGAATAATGTACGTTTTCACAAATCAAAAACTGGTTTTAATGTGTACGGATTTGCCGGAGTTGGCGGAACTATTTATGACACCAAGGTAAATGCCCTTGACGGTGCTAATAAATATGATTTCAGCACAATATCACAAGCTGCTTACACAGATCGTAAGAATAAAATAAAGCAACTGAAAGCTTTACAGGACGATACTTATGAAACTCCTGCTGAAAATCAGGGAGATCGTCGTCCTAAACTGTTTGGTGATACATTCAAACCATCCGCTACAATCGGAATGGGAATGGCCTTCAAATTGAGCAACAGAATAAATCTTGCACTTGAAGATCGCTGGACTTTTGTAAAAGATGATTTATTAGATGGTCAGCGTTGGCAGGAGTTTGCTCTGGGAGATGCTTCATTAACCCGTGACTTTGATTCTTATAACTATTTAAGCCTTGGTTTGAATATTAATTTGGGTGCTAAATCGGTTGAACCACTTTGGTGGCTTAACCCACTGGATTATGCTTACAGCGAAATCCGCAACCCTCGTTTA
The DNA here is from genome assembly GCA_043768195.1 of Chitinophagaceae bacterium. Classification (GTDB taxonomy): domain Bacteria; phylum Bacteroidota; class Bacteroidia; order Chitinophagales; family Chitinophagaceae; genus JJ008. The sequence goes on from JAYVKT010000069.1 coordinate 5,647, forward strand.
ATGCGTCTTCCAAAGCCAGTATTGCCTGATAGTGATGGCGACGGAGTTACAGACCAGTTCGACCAGGAGCAAACACCTGCTGGTTGCCCTGTTGATAGCCATGGTGTTACTAAGGACACTGATGGTGATGGCATACCTGATTGTAAGGATAAAGAGCTTATCACTCCAACATATTGCCAGCCTGTAGATGCAGATGGTATTGGTAAATGCCCATGTCCTGATGGTTGTGCAGGAATTGCACCACCAGAAAAGACTTGTGCTGAATTAATGGGCTCATTGCCAAGCGTAGCTTTCAAAGCCGGATCTAATAAATTAGATGACGATGCTAAAGCTGCCCTTGCTACTGTAGCTGCAAGATTGAAAAATAACCCAGGTTGTAAAGTGGTAGTAATGGGCTATTGCAACTCTACTAAAAAAGAGCAGCAATTAAGCTGGGATCATGTAAATGCGGTTATTAATTATATGGTAGATAAAGAAGGTATCAGCGCAGATCGCTTCTTCTTTAACTATGGTAAAGAAGGTGGAGATTGTAACACAGTTGACCTGCGTCCTGCTGGTGAAGGTGAAACTGGTGACAATACTGTTGAGCCTCCGCATCCAAATCTTCGTAAGAACTAATTTTAATATTTTCGCTAAAAGCCCTCCCAAATATTCGGGAGGGCTTTTTTTTTGCCTTTCAGGCCAATTAAAGCGATATAAATATTTTAAAGCCTTTTCTGAACGCCTGAT
>JAYVKT010000070.1:0-2277 GCA_043768195.1 Chitinophagaceae bacterium
CCTGCCTTTTGTTCCGTTAGGAACATTTTGTGGGTAGAAAAAATACACGATTGTTTTCACGTTCCTCCGGAACGTATTGTGCCCCTCTTGCAAATATTATTATTAACGAGGCCTCATAGAAAGCACAAATCGTTCCTCAGGAACGAAAATGCAAACCTCAATGTTTTGGCTACCCACAAAACCTACCTACCGGCAGGCAGGTGTTCCGCTGGAACAAATAAAAATCGTACATTTTTTTGTATTTGAAATATTGTCGCATTGTTTATATAGCTGACCGTGGTCGTATTCTCCCGTTTGTAAGGAGACAATACGGGGGCGTTAGTAAAGACACAGGCGGCAGCGAAGAACAATTTTATAGCCTGCCTTTTGTTCCGTTAGGAACATTTTGTGGGTAGAAAAAATACACGATTGTTTTCACGTTCCAGAGGAACGTATTGTGCCCTTCTTGCAAATATTATTATTAACGATGCCTCATAAAAAAGCACAAATCGTTCCTCCGGAACGAAAATGCTAACCTCATTGTTTTGGCTACCCACAACACCTACCTACCGGCAGGTAGGTGTTCCGCTGGAACAAATAAAAATCGTCCATTGTTTTGTGTTGAAATATTGTCACATTATTTTTATAGCTGACCGTGGCTGTATTCTCCCGTTTGTCAGGAGACAAGCCGGGGGCTTTAGTCATTGGATATAGTATTAAATTTGGTGGAGGAACACCAACAGAGGCGAAAAGATTTAAGCGAAATACCTACAGCGGCGAAAAGTATAGTACTTGCACAACGAAAGGAAATGTTATATATTGAACAAGTTAAACATAATCAGCAGATGGAAGAAACGACAGTGCAAAAAAAACAGAACCCATTATTGGAAGGAGCTGGAGTACTACCAAGATTATCTATCGTTATAATAATTATAAGTTTAGTATTTCATTTGGTTTACTATAAACATTTTGGTTTACCCATAAAATACTTTATGAATTTTTCAGAATTAGGAATTGCGATTTCAGATGACTTAGTCTTTATAATTCTGACTTACGTAGTTCTAATTGTATTTACATTATTGAATGTTAAACTGGGTAAATTTTTTGAAAGACCGAATACTAACATTAAAAGCAAAGAAACAAAGAAAAAGCTATATAGTGACCCAATATTCCAACGAATGTGGATAGCAACATTATTAGTGATACAATTGCTTTTTATGTTTATAATAAAAGATAGGAGTCTTGTTGTATTTGACCTCTTTATTTCATTTATTTTCGGTTCTTCAATACTTAACTTCCTATTAAAGAATGATGACTATGATCGAGGAGGAATACTCGGTAATAGAAATTATTCGTTTATTTCTGTATTTGTACTGGCATTATCAATGCGGCTATCACACGACATTAATTTAGTAGAAGGAGGAAAATATAAAGGAACCATCATAACTACTTCCGACACAACATACATCTCCAATGATTCAACATATTTCATTGGAAAAACTGAAAAATATGTCTTCGTATATAAGGTCAAAGATTCAGGTACATTAGTTATTCCCACCGAATCTGTAAAACAAATGTTTATTAAATCAAAATAGAATGGAAGATTTAAGAACTGAAAAAATAGAAAGTAAGAGTAAGAACAATATCAAAGATTATCTGTCTTTAATTTCCCAATTATCGTTCATAATAATTCTCCGCCTTGGTTATTGGCTTACAAACCTTTTCGCTTAGATAAAAGCCCAATAAAGTTATTCTGCACAAGAGTGCGACGCCAGTGAAGCCAAATAGAATTACCAAAGCCCGGCCCAAAAAAAAATCACAATTTCTCCAGCATCTCCACCACACCTTCTCTCTTTAAAATTAAATACCCCAGCCTGTCGTTACTAATACCATCTTTTAACTGGTAACTAAAATGCAGTTGTTCGTTTACCACCGAGGTTTCAAAATATTTAAATTGTATGTTGGGGTATTTTTTAAGGTCCTGCCCAATTTCGTATAAATGCGTGGAGAGGATGAAGAGGGAGTTTTTTATTTTAAGCAGGCCTTCTATTACGGTGCTGCTGCACTTCATGGCATCCTGCACATTGGTGCCTTTAAATAATTCATCTATCAGTATCAGCCATTTTTTTCCGTCGGTTATTTTTTCAATCGTTTTTCTTATGCGCTGTACTTCGTTAAAAAAATAACTTTCGCCCTGCATAATATTATCCACCACATTTATATTGCTGAGCAAACCATGAAATAAGGTTAGCTGCAATGCCTGCGCCGGCACGCCCATACCAACATGCGCCAAAAAAA
>JAYVKT010000071.1:0-4588 GCA_043768195.1 Chitinophagaceae bacterium
TGAGTGGATAAACCAGCGGCTAAAAAGTATAGAAGTAAGAAAAGAACTTACTGATGAATGGGAAAAGACTGGTGTAAAGAAAGGACAGGAGTTTGCCGCACTTACTGATATAATTACCAAAGCCTGGAGCGGTAAAACAGTAAAGCAATACAAACAACACAAAGCCTTAAAGAAAGAAAACCTGCGGGATAATATGACCAATCTTGAATTAGTCTTAAACATGCTTGCTGAAGCTACCACTACAGAAATAAGCAAAGAGAAAAAGCCAAAGAACCTTGACGATAACAAAATCATTGCAAAGCAAGGCGGCACCATAGCCGGCAATACTAGAAAAGCCATTGAAGCAAAAACAGGAAAGAAAGTAGTGAGCAGCCAAAATGCAAAAAAATTATTAACCAATAAACCAAAGAAAAAATAAATAACTATGGAAGTACATGCACACACCCATACCGTCTGAAAAATTGGACTCATTATTTCTGGGAGTTTCTCATGTTGTTCCTCGCAGTGGAAAGAAGAGGCGTAGCCTCGGTTAGATGTTGTAACTACGGGTTTCAACCCGTTGCAAGAAGCAAAAAGTAAAGCAGAGAGCCTTAGGCTCGGTACATTTGATGATGATGAACCGTGCCGATGGCACTCATATCATATCACAGTTCTTTCCACCGGACTAAAGTCCGGTGTTATAAAATAAAACCGAGCCTACGGCTCTGCCAACTGATAAATAACTAAAGTGAAAAATATGGAAGTACATGCACACACCCATCCAGCCTCAGGCGGGACCCGAAAAAAATGGACTCATTATTTCAGGGAGTTTCTCATGTTGTTCCTTGCTGTGTTCTGTGGATTTATGGCAGAGTATCAGTTGGAGCATAAAATTGAAAAAGACAGGGAGAAACAGTACATAAATAGTATACTGGAAGACTTGTCCGAAGATACCGCAGCACTTTCAGCCACTATAAAATCATACCTGGAAAGCCAGGAAAAAAATGATACACTAATCAGGCTATTAAGCAGTGAAAATGTAAAAAATGAGGGTTCTTCTCTTTATTACCTTGGGCGGATAGCATCCAGAAGAGTACGACTCGTAATTCGTGATGCTACTATTCAGCAATTAAAAAATTCCGGCGGCTTAAGGCTTATCCGGAAAGGAAGAGTTTCAAAAGCTATCATTGAATATTACAATAATCTTGTTTTTATAGATTACCTGCAGAAAATTGAAGACGATGAAATAATGGAGTACCGGAAAATGGCAGTTGATGTTTTTCACCCTGTTTTATTTAATGGTATTGTTATAGAGAGTAGTAATCAGGTTATCCGTCCACCGGATAATCCATCTTTATTAACTTATGACCCCAAAATACTTTTAAGGATTGCCGGAATGGTTTCTTATATAAGAAACACAGGAATTGGCCTTGCGAAAAGAGAAGCTGAAATGAAGTTGGCGGCCGCTGATTTAATGCTGTTGATCAAAAAAGAATATCCCCTGAAATAAAATAACCAACATGAAAAATATACTGCTTGTTGTATTGTTGCTGATCCATCAATCTGTTATCCATGCACAAAAACCCCGTGCAAGAGATATTGGAATTCCTTTTGATGGCACTCCCGGAAAATTTAATGCCATTACCGATATAAAAGGTGTAGAAGTTGGTTACAGCACCATCATTTCCGGCAGCGGAAAAAACATAAGAGGAAAAGGCCCGGTGCGGACAGGTGTTACTGCTATTTTACCAAGAGGAAAAAATAATAATCCTGTTTATGGCAACTGGTATGCATTAAATGGAAATGGAGAAATGACGGGCACCACCTGGATAACAGAGTCTGGTTTTTTGGAAGGCCCTGTTATGATAACCAACACCAACAGTGTGGGTGTGGTAAGAGATGCTGTGCTGAAATGGTATGTAAAGAACAAATGGTACAAAGAAGATTTCTGGTACACCTACCCGGTAGTGGCAGAAACCTATGATGGTTTTCTCAATGATATTTATGGCTTTCATGTAAAAGAAGAAAATGCTTATGAAGCATTGGACAGTGCAAAGAGTGGTTTTATAAAAGAAGGTAATGTGGGTGGCGGCACGGGTATGATGTGTCTCGGATTTAAAGGCGGCACCGGCACAGCATCGAGGGTTATAAAAATTAAAGACAGCACTTACACCATTGGTGTATTGGTACAATCCAACTTTGGTGGTAAAAATAATTTTACAATAGCCGGTGTGCCTGTAGGCAGAGAGTTGAAAGACACGATGAATTATGAATTCAAGGCACCGCCGTCATATCAGCCCGGTGATGGTTCTATCATTGTGGTGCTGGCAACAGATGCGCCATTATTACCACATCAACTAAAAAGAATAGCCGCAAGAATTGCATTGGGTGTAGGCAAAGTTGGTGGAAGAGGTGAAAATGGCAGCGGTGATATTTTTATTGCATTCTCTACAGCCAATCCGTCGGCATTTCAAAGAGAAGAATTTACCAAGCTGGATGAACTGCCTAATGATATGATTAATCCCTTGTTCAGCGGAACAGTGCAGGCGGTGGAAGAAGCTATCATCAACGCCATGGTGGCAGCAGAAACAATGGAAGGGATAAATGGTAATAAAGCTTATGGGTTGCCGCATAAATTGGTGATGGATGTGTTGAAGAAATATAACCGTATAAAATAAATTATAGTTGAATGAAAAAAATAATAACCCTCTTTTGTTTTATTGCAATCCCGATGCTTATCGGGAAAACTGCATTTGCACAAAAGTCAAATGTAGATTCTGTACTTCAAAAAGTAGCTGTAGAAAGAAATGAAGATAAAAAATTTGATTTACTGATAAGTACGGTAGGTACAGAAATTAATAATAACCCCGAATGGTGTATTGAAACAGGATTAAAAATATTAAACCAATTAAAAAATGAAAACAGGAATGTTGAAAAAACGGTTGCTTATTCTTTTTTAGGGCAGGGTTACAGGCTGCTTGGAAATAGTATTAAAGCCCTCGATTATCACCATAAAGCCTTTGCCACTGCAGAAAAAACCAACAATCCGTCTCTAATAGCTTTTGCAGAAAATCAAACTGCACATATTTACCGGGACAGGGAAGAGTATGACAAGGCAGCCGCTATTTATCTATCATCAACAGCACATGCTGATAAAGGTAACAATGAAATAATAAAAGCCTGGGCTCCTTCTAACCTCGGGGCTGTTTATCTGGCCACCAATAAGTTAGATTCATCGCTGATGTATTCACAAAGGGCTTATGAAATTTATGTGCGGCTAAAATCTATTGAAAAAAATAGTGGCTATCTTTTTACAAACCTTGGAGGTGTACATAGCAAACTAGGTAACGCCCAGCTTGCGGTTAGTTATTTTAATATGGCTAACAACCTATACCAGGGCTCTTCAAATATCAGGTATCTCAATATGCTATACAATGGTATGGCAGAGCATTATCAGCGGTTTAATCAAACAGACTCTTGTGCCTTTTATGCAAGAAAAGCCATTGCAGCAGTGAACAATACTTCTTTCTTTTACCTGAGCAGCAAACCGGCAAAACTACTTGCTGATATTTATGAAAAAACAAATTGCGACAGCACATTGAAATATGCAAAGGTTTTAAAAACAGCCAATGATTCGCTAACCAGCAGCAAAACCAATCAGCAAATATTATTAATGACGTTTGAAGAAGATTTGCGGCAGCAGGAAGTAGCGGCAGAAAAAATAAAAGAAGAACAGCAACGAAAACAAAACATTCAATACGCATTATTGGCCCTTGGCATTATAGCTTTCATCATCACTTTCTTACTGCTCAGCCGCCGCCATATCACCAACACAAAACTCATTCAGTTTCTCGGTGTAGTGGCTTTGTTATTGGTCTTTGAATTTTTAAATTTGTTACTTCATCCTTTTTTAGAACGCATCACCCATCACTCGCCAGTACTGATGTTGTTGGCATTAGTTTGCATTGCAGCATTACTGGTTCCACTGCATCATAAATTAGAAAAATGGGCAACGCATAAATTGGTGGAAAAGAATAAAGCGATACGGCTGGCAAGTGCAAAGAAAACGATTGAGGAGTTGGAAAAAGATAAAAACTAATTAACTGAATTATGAAGAAAATCATAACCTTCTTTTGTTTTATTGCAGGTATGCAAATGGCATTTGCACAAAACTCAAATTTTAGAAGAGATAGTTTATACCAAAGATTGAAACAGGCACAAACCCCTGCCGGGCAATCTGATGCATGGAGTGATATTGGCGGCTACTATCGTGAGTCTGGCCTGCCAGATAGTTTGCAATATGCTAATGGGCAAATGCTTAAGATAGCATCAGACACTCAACAAGACTCTTTGCGTGCAAAAGCATATTTGCAGATAGGGAGTTATTTTAGCAGCATCAGCGATTATAAACAGGCATTAGAATATCAGTTCAAAAGTTTATCGTTTGCAGAAAGTGCCAACAATATCTATGATATCTGGCTTGCAACCAAAGAGGCCGGTGTTTCTTTTAAGCTATTAAAAAATTATCGTGAAGCATTGAGATATTTAAAAAAAGCAGTGCCTCTTATTAATATGGCTTCTGTAAATGCCTCTGATATTTCAAACAGAA
>JAYVKT010000072.1:0-3140 GCA_043768195.1 Chitinophagaceae bacterium
TCCTCTCCTGTTTGTGTTTGCACCCATGCTCCCTGGTGTGGACCATTAACAGTTGTAGTACCTTGCTCCAGCACTACTTTTCTTTCGTAAGGCCCGTAAATATTTTTACTGCGTAAAATAGTTTGCCAGCCTGTTGCCACGCCGCCTGCTGGTGCAAAAATATAATAGTAGCCGTTGCGTTTGTACATTTTTGGTCCTTCAATGGTGGCATCCAGTTCGTGCCCATCATAAACCAACACGCCATCACTAATTACTTTATCGCCTGCGGAATTTAGTTCTTTAATAAGAATTACAGATTTAGTTCCGGCACGGCTGCCAGCCAATGCATGTGCCAAATATACTTTGCCATTATCATCCCAAAGCGGACAAGGATCAATCAATCCTTTTCCCGCCTGTACTAATACAGGGTCTGTCCATGGGCCTAAAATATTTTTTGCTTTAGTAAGATAAATGCCAAAATCAGGGTCGGGATAATAAATATAAAATTCGTTATTGTGATAACGGATGGCTGGCGCCCAAACACCATTACCATGTTGCACTTTACTAAAATGTTCAAAAGGAGCTTGCTGTTGCAACGCATGGCCGATGATGGTCCAGTTTACTAAATCCTTACTATGCAAAATAGGCAGGCCCGGTGCCTGGTTAAAGCTGCTGCTTATTAAATAATAATCATCCCCAACACGTATGGCATCAGGGTCGCTGTAATCTGCATTGATGACAGGATTTTTGTAAGTGCCGTCGCCATTATCTGCAGCCCATGTTTTGGAAATGGTTTGTGCATTAATGATTATTGTAACAAAAAATGAAAGGATGGTAAGTACTGTTTTATTTTTAGTCATATTATTTCTATAATAAAATTCAAAATTTATATCTAACCTGTTTTATCAATTGCCCTGTACATATTTTTTAGCGATGTCATCATACAGTTTCAAAAAATCATTCGATTTACCCTGCCTGTCAAAAACCGATTCCCAGGTACTTAATGGCTCCCAAATGCAGGTACCTTTCCCTCTTCCACTGGGTAATTCAAAACTGAGTTTGTTTACTTCTTGTTTTTTGGCAGAGTATTCCACAACAATAATATCTTTATCATAACGGCGGAGCAAGTCGTTCATATTGTCACGCAGGTCATCCAATGTGCCATGCCATTTTGGATAATAAGAAAGGCCGATCACATCAAACTTTACTCCTCTTGCCAGCATATTATCCATAAAAAAAACTGTCTCTTCATTTTGCCCGCCTAAAGCTACATGCACCATTGTTATTGTTGCCGGTGCTACAGTTTTTACAGCAGCAATGCCGGCATTAAGTAACTGTGCCAATGAATCAACATTGCTGATATTCCCTTCCGGCCACACCATACCATGATTGATCTCGTTACCCACCTGCACCATATCTGGCAATGTGCCTTGCGCTTTTAATTCTTCCATCACGTTTTTAGTGTAGTTGTACAAAGCGTCTTTCATTTGTTCAAAACTCATTCCTTTCCACGCAGCAGGTTTGTATTCATGGCCGGGGTCGGCCCAGTAATCACTATAATGAAAATCCAGCAGCAATTTCATTCCTGCATCTTTTACTCTCTTCGCCATTTGTTTGGTATGCTTCAAATCGCAGAAACCTTTTTTAGGAGAATAACCACTATCATGTGCAGGGTCGTTAAAAATGCGCAAGCGTACATAATTAAACCCATGATCTTTTAAAATCTGTATCGCATCTTTTTCTTTCCCGTCATCAGAAAATTTCATTCCCTTGTCTTCCAGTTCCGGCAAAAAAGAAATATCTGCGCCTAACATCTTTGTTGCAGTTGCAGGCTTAGCAGCTTCGCCTTTTAATTCATATTTTTTATCAATAGTAATATTTGCAACACTACCCGGAGCAACTGTAATAATATCTGTACCACCAGCCCATAGCCCGGCAGCTTTTGCTTCAAACTTTATAATGCCGGTTTGTTTTGTTGACTGAACAATAACCTGGCATTTACCATTGAATGCACTGCGTTGCCATGCACCGTCCATGCATTTATCAGGCTCATGGCTGCTTGGGTCGCCATTACCAACGCCAATAATTTTTCCCGGTCCACTGATGGTAAAACGAACCATATTATTTGCATCGGGTACTTCCCTTCCCTCACGGTCAATAATAGAAACATTCATCACCGTTGCATCCTGTCCATTTGCAAGCATGGTTGTTTTGTAAGGAGTCAATACAACTTCTGCAGGAGCTCCGGTTGTTTCTACTTTTGCTGTTAATTTTTTCCCTTTTTTATAAGCAATGGCTTCTAATTTACCCGGCGCATATTTTACATTCCATTCTAAATGGCTGTTGCGTGGCATATCTTTTTTACCAAGACTTTTTCCGTTTAAAAACAACTCAACATTATCAGCATTTGAATTAACCCATACATTTATTTCCTGCGCCGGTTCTCCCCATTTTACAGGCCAGTTCCAGTGCGGAGAAATATTCAGCACATCATTATCCGTCCACCAGCTTTGATAATAGTAATATAAATTTTTAGGGAAGCCGCATACATCCATCACACCAAAATGCGAACTGATATTCGGCCACTTGAAAGGTGTTGGCTCACCGCGGTAATCAAAACCTGTCCAGATGAAACCGCCCTGCCAGAATTTATTTTCTGCTGCAAGTTTCCACCAGGTTTCTGCAGTGCTTGCCCACCATGGTGCAGTAATATCATGATCGGGCAGGTAAGCTCTTATACTATCTTTTTCATAAATGCCACGTGTGGTAACAGTGCTTCCCATTTCGGTACCCAGCACCGGTTGATCGGGATGGTCTTTATGATAATCTGCTACAGCATACTGGCGGTAATTAAAACTGCGTATGGGTATTACTTCATTTACTCCTTTAAAAACATTTGCCACATCTGCTGCATAAGTACAGGTGCGGTAGGGATCCAGTTCTTTTTGTTTTGCAATAAGGGTTTGTGCAATGCGCTTGCCATTTGTCTGGGTATGTATCCAGCCTTCTTCGTTACCAATACTCCACATAAAAATAGATGCATGATTTCTGTCTCTTACAATCATTCTTTCAAACTGGCTCATATTTTCAGCACTGCTATTGAGCAAACGATTTTCATCCATCACCAGCATGCCCAAGCTGTCGCAGGCATCCAGCAATTC
>JAYVKT010000073.1:0-6719 GCA_043768195.1 Chitinophagaceae bacterium
TTAATCCTGCTTATATGGACAGCCATTAAGGAATTGTTTTTCTGCATGCCGGGTTTACTGGGAGCCGTAACGTTATATATTTTAAGCCGGGCAAATTATTTTCAGCTTGTCTATAAAAAGAAATGGAAGAAAGGCCGGGCCGCAGGTTTATTTCTTCTGTACTATCTTCTCTTATTAGGCATACCCATTTTTCTGGCCGTTACACTTATCAGTCCTAAAATAAATAGTTTTTTAAGTGACCCTACCGCCACTATCAACAGCGTAAAACAGGCGGTAGCAGAAGTGCAGCAAAAAACGGGGATTACTATTGCCTCTGAAAAATCTCTCGCCGAATCGCTGAATAAACTAACCGCCTTTATCCCCTCTTTATTAAACAGTACGGCTAACCTGCTTACCAACCTGATCATCATGCTGTTTTTTCTTTATTACATGTTGTACTATGGCCGAGAAATGGAAAAAACTTTGTTTCGCATCATTCCGCTGAAAGATAACAATGTAAACATGCTGGCATCCGAAACAAAAAAATTAGTACGGGCCAATGCACTCAGCATACCACTTATTTCGATAATACAGGGATTAACGGCAACGCTTGGTTATTTTATTTTTGGTGTGCAGGAGTGGGCTTTGTGGGGCTTCCTCACCGGGGTGTTTGCATTTTTTCCTGTAGTTGGTACTATGATAGTGTGGATACCACTTGTTATTTACACTTACACCACCGGCAACTCCGGCATGGCAATAGGCTTAGCCATCTACAGTGTGATAGTAACCGGCAATGTGGATTATATTGCCCGCATTACTATTATGAAAAGACTGGGTGATGTTCACCCGGTTATTACGGTGCTTGGCGTATTGATAGGGTTAGGGCTTTTCGGGTTTATCGGGTTGATATTTGGTCCCTTACTTGTTAACTATATAATTGTACTGTTTAAAATTTATATGAATGAATTTGTAGAGCCGGTGGAGCTGGAAAAAGAAGAATTGCTGCAACAGGCAGAAAGTACATAACCATCTACGTATGAACTGGGCAATCCTTGTTATCATCATTTATATCGCCCTGCTGCTGGTGGTGTGTATCCACATAATTTCAATAACCAGGCATACTAACAAAGCCCTTGCTTATCTTCTGTTTGCTGTATTTATTCCGGTAATAGGAATAGGATTTTATCTTCTCTTCGGCATTAACTACTGGGAAAAAAGACGGTACAATAAAAAAACAGCAGCTAACGGAGAAATTCTCCAGCAATTAAAAAAAGATATTGTTCAATATGAGGGAGCCATCATTCCCTATCAGGATGGTTCGGTACAACAACATGCTGAACTGGCAGCTATGCTTGTAAGAGATCTGGGCAGCCCTCTCACAAAAAACAACCATATTAAAGTATTACAAAACGGTGAAGAAAAATTTCCTGAATTGTTACAGACCATCCGCAATGCAAAACACCATATTCACATTGAATATTATATCTATGAATATGATGACATTGGTACACAAATAATTGATTTACTTATTCAAAAAGCAACCGAGGGGGTGGAAGTACGTTTTATATATGATGATTTTGGCAGCCCTTCTATAAAAATGGGAACTGAAAAAAAATTGAAAGAGGCTGGTGGATCCGTTTTCCCTTTTCACAAAGTCAGGTTTTACCTGTTGGCTAATCGCATCAACTACCGCAATCACCGGAAAATTGTAGTAATAGACGGGCAAACAGCTTTTATTGGCGGAATTAATGTGTCCGATAAATATATAAACAACGGAAAGAAAAAATTATTCTGGAGAGATACGCATATCCGCATTGATGGTCCGGCGGTTTATTACCTTCAATATCTTTTTATTACCGACTGGAATTTTTGCTGCCCGGATACTTTAAAAATTTCGGATCTGTATTTTGCCCCACCTGCACCTGTTACGCAGGGAAGTTTTGTGCAAATAGCAGCCAGCGGCCCGGATTCTTATTTACCCACGGTTCTTTACTCCATTTTACAGGCCATCTACCTTGCAAAAAAAGAAATACTGATAACCACACCTTACTTTATTCCCGGTGACAGTATACTAGATGCACTTTGTATAGCCGCTATGAGTGGCCTGTCGGTAAAATTACTTACACCTGGAATCAGCGATTCAAAAGTGGTGAACGCCGCCTCCAAATCATACTATAATAAATTGCTGGAGGCCGGTGTGGAAGTGTATCTCTATCAAAAAGGATTTATTCATGCAAAAACAATGGTGACAGATTCGACGCTTATCATGATTGGAACAGCCAATATGGATTACCGGAGTTTTGAACTCAACTTTGAAGTAAATGCTTTAATCTATGACAGTACTATTGCGAAACAGATGCGTACTACTTTTTTTGAAGACTTAAAAGATGCCACACAAATTAATAAAGATGAATGGCTATCCCGTCCCTGGTATCAACAGTTGCCTGAAAAAGTGGCAAGGTTGTTTTCCCCGGTTTTATAATTTTCAGTTTCCTTTGATACGTTTCAGGAAGGATTGGAAAGTTGTACGGTTCCAGTTGGTAAACCGGCCTCGCTGCACCACCAGTGTATTATCCATTTCTGGTTGCAGGTAATAATAAAAAGCAAATCGTCCGGTGGGATCATACCAACCGGTAATTTGTCCGAAACGTAAATCATTTAGTAAAATAGTATCGGCATGTTTTTCCAGCGTATAATATCCCTGTGAAAATCGTATCAGCTTATCAGCTTCTTTCTGGTTAACCACCTCATTAAGCAGGTTTTTGTTTTTGGGAGAAAAAGAAAATTTAGTACCCTCTTTCCGGTCAAACACAGAAACATAACCCGTATAAAAACCGCTGTCAGTTTCTGCTGCCACAAACCATAACCAGTTTTGCAACGGTGCCGGAGTGGTTATAAACCTTTTTGCCGGAATTGCCTGGTTGGCAATGCTTCGTTTTACTTTCTTATCAATATTATTTTTATTAACTACACAATAGCCGATGTAAAGAACAGACCAGCCCAGGCCTAACTTCCACCAAAATTTAGTAATCGCTGAACGGTTTTTAAACAACAGTAGCATAACTGCAGCAATACCGGGTACAATAGAAAAAAATGGATCAGCCACATAGATTGCATTAAAAGAAATCCGATGACTGCTGAATGGTTCAAACCAACCAACGCCATAGTTATTAAATGCATCCAGAAAAATATGTAGCCCTGCAATAAGGAGAATAATGATAAACCAGCGACGATAAGAAAAATCTTTTTGCTTGAAAACAATTTTTGCTATTGCTGCCAGTAAAAAGCTGATGAGTAATACAAATAAAATGGAATGAGTAAACCCACGATGTGCATGCAGGTTGTCAGCCGTGTTTAACCATAGTGCTGCTGCAAAATCTATATCCGGAATACTGTGTGCAATGATTCCGACAAGCATAGCTTTTTTGCCAATTTGTTTTCCTGCCAGGGCTTCTCCCAGGCAGGCACCAAGGGCTATATGTGTTAAAGTATCCAGTAAAAAAGAGGTATGTGAAATGAAAAGACAATAAACCGGTGCTTATTTCCTTTTACTCTTGAAAAAAAGCCAGGCTCCTAAAAAAACAATTCCAAAAATAAGGATAAAGGCCCACCACATGCCCGCCTTAAAAATGCCTTGTACTACGGAACAGCCGGTAAATAAAATCATAACCACAAAAAGCAGCAGGCAGACAATGCGATTCATAAATAAATGTTTGAGATAAATTTGCAATATTTATGCCTTATCTGCTTAGTCATTTATCATAGATAGCAAAGGGGAAAAAAATTCCCATTTTGAGTAAACCGGAGGAGAATACTTGCATTGTTCCTACCTGTTTCTTAAAAATAATAAGGTGTTGAAAAGAAGGTAACCACTATATATTTTTATAGAGAACAGTATTTAAATCTATTGGACTTTTAATCTGTCATTTTCCGGGCAGGTGGGCTATCAGTTCTACTTCCAGTCTTGCATCATGCATATACAATCTTGAAATCTGCACCCAGGTAGCGGCAGGAAAATCTCCTTTATAAAAAACTTTACGGGAATTGTTATACTTTTTCATGGCTTCCATATCGGTGGTGTAAAGATTTTCTTTCACTACATTTTGAAACGTTGCCCCGAAGCTTTTTAATGATTTTTCCAATGCCTGATACACCCTTGTAATTCCTTCAGGTGTTACATCGCTGGCAACAGCACCGGAAATATAAAGTACATTATCCACCTTTAGCACCTGCACATAACCAGCACTGGTGTCTTGCTTCAGTGCATTATCCCAATGCCATTTGTCCTTATTAATAGTATTGTTTTGCGCCTGCAAGGTTAACAGTAGTACACATTGAAAAATGAGCAGTAAGGTAATTAGCTTTCTCATACTTGTAAGTTTTTTACGAATATAAAAATAACGGTAGCTATTATATATAAAAAATCCACTGACGGTTATCAGTGGATTTTGATTATGTATAAATCAATGATTTATGCTATCAGCATTTCCTCCAGCTTTATCACCAGTTCAGTTTTAGTAATTGGCACCCCCATTATTTTATTGTAGCCTTTGGCATCTACAAAATAAACATCCCGGATAATTTTAATTAGCTGGCCGTTATTGATTTCAGGAATCAATACGGTATCAAAATTTTTAATGATGTCGCCCAGATTTTTTGGAAAAGGACGAACATACCTGAGGTGTGCATGACTGATGGCATGGCCTTTTGCCTGCAATTCTGCGCAGGCACTTTTGATAGCACCGTAGGTAGAGCCCCAGCCGAGTACTAATATTTTTCCTTTCTCAGCACCGCTGTCCAATTTTTGTTCAGGAATATAATCTGCAATCTTGTCAATCTTTTCTTGTCTTATTTTAACCATCAGTTGATGGTTCTCCGGTTCGTAACTAATATTACCTGTTACGTTTTGTTTTTCCAAACCACCGATGCGATGCTCCAATCCGGCGGCACCCGGAACGGCCCAGGGCCTTGCTAATTTTTCATCCCGCAGGTAGGGTTGAAATTTATCTTCATGGTCGCCTAATTGAGTTTTAAATTTTACCGGAATGGGCGGCAATTGTTCTGCAGCAGGAAACTTCCACGGCTCGGCACCATTGGCAATATATCCATCACTTAAGAATATTACCGGTGTCATGTGTTGTACTGCAATTCTTACTGCTTCATACACCGCATCAAAACAATCGGCCGGAGTAGAGGCAGAAACAATCGGCATCGGGCATTCACCATTTCTGCCATAGTAAGCCTGCATCAAATCGCTTTGTTCTGTTTTTGTTGGCAACCCGGTGGAAGGCCCCCCCCGTTGAATATTAATAATAATCAGTGGTATCTCCAGCATTACTGCCAACCCCATGGCTTCGCCTTTTAATGCAATACCCGGACCGCTGGAAGTAGTAACACCCAATGCACCGCCATACGCTGCACCAATAGATGATGTAATGGCGGCTATTTCATCTTCGGCCTGGAAAGTACGGATGCCGAAATTTTTATACTTGCTCAGCTCATGTAATATATCTGAAGCCGGTGTAATAGGATAGGAACCGAGGAACAATGGCAATCCGCTTTTTTGCGAAGCAGCAATCAACCCATACGTTACAGCCATATTACCCATGATGGAACGATAAGTACCCGGAATCATTTTTGCTTTCTCCACAGAATAAGTAGTAGTAAACGTTTCGGTGGTGTCTCCATAATTATAACCAGCTTGCAGCACTTTTATGTTGCTGTCCATTATCTCCGGCTTTTTTCCAAACTTCTCTTTCAAAAAAGTAATGGTGTTTTCCATATCCCGGTTGTACATAAAATAAAGGAAGCCCAACACAAACATATTTTTGGCCCTGTCCTTTTCCTTCATGCCCATTGTAAAATCCTTCAACGCCTCCCTGGTCATCTTCGTCACATCCATCTTTATCACTTCGTAATTTTCGAGGCTGCCATTTTCCAATGGGTTTTCTCCCTCCGGGTAGTTGGCCAGGCGCAGGTTTTTGTTATCAAATCCATCGGTATTAACGATAATTTTTCCGCCTTTTTTTAATTCCGATAAATTTGTTTTCAATGCTGCCGCATTCATGGCCACCAGCACATCGCAGGCATCGCCGGGAGTAAAAATCCGGTCGCTGGAAAACCGTAACTGGTAACCACTTACCCCGGGCAGGGTTCCTATCGGAGCCCTTATCTCTGCCGGAAAATCCGGAAAGGTAGAAAGGTCTATACCAAGCATCGCTGTGTTGTTGGTAAACTGGGTACCCGTTAGTTGCATTCCATCACCGCTATCGCCGGCAAATTTGATTACTACATCTTGTAATACTTCCTGTTTTCTTGTCATTCTATTAAATTGTTTTGCGAATTTAAACAAGTTATACTTGATTGTGAACTCATTTTTCCCGGTAAAAACATTCGCAGAATAACCCTGATTTTCACCAACTAATTTTTATATTGCCTTATACAATTACAACCATGAGAAAAGATTTGAAGTTGTTGCTGACAATCGGCCTGTTGCTACCCAATTTTTTGCTGGCACAGATTGCTGATGATGATATTTATGAAGCTAATCGCTTAAAAAAAGTATTTCCGGATGATCGGGTAGTGGCAACCACAGTGGAAGAGGAATATAATTTTGACCGGGGTCGCAGCGATGATAAACTACCGGTAGTAACGGCTACTGAAAATGCGGGCATTACTTTTCTTTCACTGCGGGAAAGGGCCAGCATACAGTATTTTGATTTTTACAATTCCTTTTGTAA
>JAYVKT010000074.1:0-7097 GCA_043768195.1 Chitinophagaceae bacterium
TTTACCTGGAAGGCAACGCCACACCTGAATGTGACTATTGATGGCTACATGACAAAAATTAAAGACCGGGTGGTACTAAGCGGCCAGTTTGATGGCAGCGACCCAAACCTTGATCCGGGATTAACAAGCCAGATGGCAGCATTGAATGTAAGCCTTGCACAGTTTTTTGCCAATGCCGTTAACACTACCAACAGCGGTATTGATATTGTGCTTGATTACAACAAAAAATTTGGCAACAATTCTTTTAAAGGATTATTCGCCGGTAATTTTCAAACAATGGAGATTGATAAAATAAATGTGCCGTCAAAATTGAGTGGCTCTGCTTTTTTACAACAAACTTTCCTGAGTGACAGGGAACAGAAGTTCATTCTTGCCTCTGCACCAAAAATGAAGTTTGCTTTCAACTTTGAATATGGTATGAAGAAACTGACAGTGGGTACCAGGTTTACTTATTTTGGAAAAGTAACCTTGCTTGGCTATGGCCAGGATGGACTGGGCATCAGCCCGACTGTTCCGTTGGATAATGGCAGTGGTGATGTACCTGATCAGTATGATTATTCGGGTAAATTAGTTTCCGATTTATATTTCAGCTATAAGTTGTGCAAACACTTTATTGTTTACGCCGGGGTTGACAATCTGCTTAATGCCCACCCTGATTTTGGTGTAGTAAAAGGTGCTAAAGACTGGGCTTACAATACAGAAACCGGCGGCGCCTGGGATGCGGTGCAGATGGGCAGTAATGGCAGAAGATTGTTTGCAAGGATTGCATTTAGTTTTTGATCAGCAGAATTATAGTAGTAAAAGAAAGAGGCTGTATCGAATGGTTTAAGTAACACGAAGAACACAAAGCAGACACAACGGACACCAATTTTATTTTCTTGTTCTCAACCCTTTGTGTTCTTAGTGCTAATCGTTGTGAACTTTGTGTTCCATTTTTTAAACTTTTAATGCAGCCTCTTTTCTATTTTTGATCTGTCCTATTTTTCATCAAAAAGAGTGGGCAGAAAATTTTTATCCAGATCAGTGAATTTTATTGGTGCAGCCGGTTCATCCCCAAATTCATTTAAGATCAATCTCCACCAGCCAACATTTTTCCATTGGCCTAATTTATAACCCACTTGTTCGTATGTAGCAAAATAAGTAAAACCCAGCCTTTCATGAAAAGCCACACTTTTTTCGTTGGGCAGGTTAATAACAGCATACACATTCCGGAAGCCTTGTCGTTTTAAAATTTCAAATAAGGCTTTGTATAATAGTTTTCCAATGCCGGCTTTTTGAAAATCATCATGTATATAAATAGAACTTTCCACACACCATTGATAAGCCGTTCTTTCCCGGTACTTAGTGGCGTAGGCATAGCCTGTAATTTTTCCATCTATCTCACAAACCAACCAGGGCCAGTTAATGAGATAGGTTTTAATTCTTTCAGCGAATTCTTCAATAGAAGGAACCTCCGTTTCGAAAGTAAAAGAAGTGTTTTGAATGTAGGGTGCATAGATGGCAAGAATACCAGCGGCATCATCAGGTGTAGCTAAACGTATCAGGTTCATGACCAAATTTCTGTTTTTAAAAGCAGAAAAGCTCCAAAAAGGAGCTTTAAAGTACGGGAGAGCAGACTTGAACTGCCGTCCGCCGCGGCGGATATGAATCTGATACTCAATGAGCTAATGTTTTAATGAATTCCCTGCCAACTCCGGTTTTCAACCATTTTTCATAAGCCATTGCTTGTTGTTTTGATTCAAATGCTTTACTAAAAATGAGTTTCCATGGCCGATATTTTGCAGTCCAATCATTTCCTAAATGATTATGTGAGGCTAAACGTTCCTCTATAGTAGAAGAATAACCGGTGTAATGTTTTTGAAATTTCACTGAAAACAAAACATAAACAGTAAATACCATGCACCAAAAATAAGAAAGCCCCAAGAAGGGGCTTTTATGTACGGGAGAGCAGACTTGAACTGCCGACCTTCGGGTTATGAATCCGATGCTCTAACCAGCTGAGCTACCCCCGCATCGGGCGGCAAAAATAATGGTTTTGAGCCTATTTATTAAACAAAAAAGCCCCCCATTTTCAGGGGGCTATGTCCGGAACCGTCCTATTGAAAATTAATTTTTTGCTACATCAAATTTTTTGAAGATTGATTTTACACTGTTCTGAATTTCTTTCGTCGTCAGGTTTCTGCTGTTCACTTCATCTGTTGTCCAGCCCTGCCAAACAGTTTTATCTGTTTTTGCATCAATCATAGAAATGGTAACAGTACCTTCCCGGATCGTCCGTTCATCCCTTTCATATCCTGCAAACTGAGATGGATAATAAATGGTAGTGTAGCGGCGGGTGTAAGGATTATACACTAACCGGGAAGTAGGTCTTGTGTACACAGGATTAGTGCTCTCTTTTGTTCCCCTTTCCACCAGCACATCATAACTCAGTAATACATCGGGCCTGCTTTTGACTTCTTTCCAGCCGGTTTTTTCCAGTTCGCTGTTTACTGCCTCCCGGATTCGCTGTTCGGTGAGGTCGTTCTTTTTGTTTGCATCGTTTTTCCCTTCGCCATCCTTATCTATCCAGGCAAAAGTTTTGTAGCGACTAAAATCGGCGTTATCGTCTTTTTCTATATGTGCTGTGGTGCCACAACTTGCAAGCAAGAAGACGAAGATTGAAAACACTCCCCACAGTCTCAGGTTCTTTTTCATATTTATGTTGTTTAAAGTGTGATAAAATTTATATCAAACTATAAACGTCAAATATGGTGCGGCGATTACTAAAGAGATGTGAAAGTATTGCTGTTGTGTCTTCTAATTGTCAGAATCAGGTTAAGCCAATTTCAAAATGCTGTTCCGGAATTTGTACATCAGCAAATCCTTTTTTGATAAGCCGTTGCTGAAAGTCCTTCTGTACATCATACTCACCATGAACGAGGAACAATTTCCTCACCTGTTTCATATCCTGGCAAGCCAGCCATTGAGAAAGATCTTCATAATCGCCATGGGCACTCATGCTGCGGATGGCTCCTATCTCGGCATTTACTTCATGCTTTACGCCATAGATGCCTACTTCTTTTTCGCCAGCCATTAAGCGGCCACCGAGTGAACGGGGTTCGCAATAACCCGTCAATAAAATAGTGTTGCGGCTGTTTTCAATATTATTACTGATATGGTGCTTTACCCGGCCTGCATCGGCCATGCCGCTGGCAGAAATAATTACCATAGGCCCATTTTGAAAATTAAGTTGTTTGGATTGATCTACTGTTTGCACATAGCGGAGACCTTTGAAAGAAAAGGGGTCGTTGTCGGATTGCATCAGCTTTTGAATGGTCTTATTGAAGTATTCAGGATATTTTTTTACAATCATTGTTGCTTCAATGCTTAACGGGCTGTCCACATAATAATCTAAATCGGGCAAACGGTTCTCCACTTCTAATTGATTCAATGCAAATAATAACTCTTGTGTTCGGCCTACACTGAAGGCCGGCATAATGAGTTTTCCTTTCTTTTGCAGACAGGCTTTTTCAATCCAGCGCAGCAGCATATCAGGCGTCGTCACATTATTATCATGGAGACTGTTGCCATAAGTTGATTCTAATAAAATATAATCGGCCTGCGGAAATGTTTCCGGCGATTTTAATATGGCATCCCGGTAGCGGCCCACATCTCCGCTAAAAGTGAGGCGGGTTTCTTTTCCGTCCTCTTTTATTCTTATATGCACACAGGCACTACCAATGATATGACCGGCATCTGTGTACATTGCCTGCACTCCGTCTATCACATCAAACCATTGGCCGTAGTTTCTTTCTTCAAGGTGACCAACAGCTCTCTTTGCATCTTCAATAGTATATAATGGCCGCAGATAAGGCAAGCCTTCGGCTGCCCGGCGTTTGTTCTTAT
Organism: Chitinophagaceae bacterium; assembly: GCA_043768195.1. Lineage (GTDB taxonomy): Bacteria > Bacteroidota > Bacteroidia > Chitinophagales > Chitinophagaceae > JJ008. Next base: position 3,886 of record JAYVKT010000074.1, read on the forward strand.
ATTTAATATCATCTTCCTGTATCTCTGCAGAGTCTTCTAACAAAACTGATGTTAAATCCTTAGTGGCAGGAGTGCAAAATATTTTTCCGGTAAAGCCTTCTGAAGTTAGCCGGGGAATTAAACCACTGTGATCAATGTGTGCATGAGAAAGAATCATTACATCCACATGCCTGGGGTCAAAACCAAAATTTCTGTTCAGCGTATCAGTTTCTAAACCCAATCCCTGAAACATACCACAGTCCAATAAAACTTTTGTGCCATTCTTTAGTGTCAGTAAATGTTTTGATCCGGTAACTGTTCTGGCTGCGCCGTGAAATGCAATCTTCATATGCCCCCTCCGCCCCCTAAAGGGGGAACTTAATTTCCCAACCTTTGGAGATTGTTTAGTTGTTATTAAATAATTATTTCCTACTCTTTACTTTAAAAGACCATGTAATATAAAACTCCGCTACTACTTCTCCTTCCTTATTTCTTCCAATTGATTTTGCTTTTACTATCCTGGCTTCGCCAGTTGCGATAGTTTCTTCAATGGCTTTGCTGAATAATTCGCCATCACCACAAACAAAATCTGTTCTGCCGGTTGCTTTCTTAAAATATTCAGATTCTACTTTTACCACCAGCATAGACACCGGCGGATTTACTTTATACAAATGCGCCATTGCCAAAGCTCCTGTACTCATTTCTGCCGCCATGCTGAGGCAGGCAAAATAAGTGGAACGAAAAGGATTTTGCGACATCCATTTATAAGGAACTGATACTTTACATCTTCTTTCATCCACTTCTCTCACTTTTACCCCTGCAAAATAAGCTGCGGGTAATTTAGTAAAGAGGAACATCCTGAACTTAAGTGGATGCTTTAGTGTTTTAATAAAGGCAGAAACGTTTGGATTCATTTATTGCTCTTTGTATTGTGCCGGATCTAATGCTTTGGGGCCCCAGTCGTTAAAAAAAGCGGTTACCTTTTCTTTATCATAGCTTTTTCCTGATTCAAGATACCAGGAAGTTTGTGTGTGTAATAAATCTCCTTTGCTATTCAAAATTAGAAAAACAGGAAAGCCAAACCGCTGCGGATACTCATATTTACCCAGCAATTCATTGTTTGTATTCTCTTTGCTATGATTGAGGTGATACACTACATAGTTGCTTTTCATCAATGAGTCCACTGATTTATCATCGGTCACAAAAGCATTGAACCTTGCACACCAGATGCACCAGTTGCCCCCAATTTGTATCAACACATGTTTTCCTGCTTCCTTTGCCTGCTTTACTGCCGATTCTATTTCTTTTTTTGCATTCTCCTCCGGCTTGTACAGCTTGAACTTTGTTAAGTCCTGCGAATAAGCAGATAAGAAAGAAAATATTATGACTGTTATGAAGACAAATTTTTTCATGAGTTCTTATTGTTTATCAATCGCCACCACACAAGCTACCGCTTTATTGCTGTTGGCATCTACTTTGAAATAAATTCTTCCGTCACTTGTACTATTAAACCTGGAAGAACTTATCAGAATACTTTGCAATGCGTCATTTACTTTTCCAAGGTAATCGGCACGGCCACTGCGGCTGATGGCCTGGTTCAATGCATTATAGTCTAATTCATCTTTACTTACTACAATGGCAATAAAATCTTTGTTGCCCAGGCTATCTGCTTCCATTGATTGGGCTTTGGGAAATAAACGATAACCCGTGATGCCGCAGTAAGGCGAATGTTTGGAAACTGTTTCTCCCTGTTTTACATAAGGGAACAAAACGTAGCTGGTATTATTGCTTTCCATACCAAAAACATAGATGTAACATTCTGTTTTATTTTCAATAGACATTTTGAAACGGGTACCTTTCTTAATCGGCGTAGTAGTCTGAAACATATTTCCACCTGTTACCCGCAGCGGTATATTTTTTCCTCCATCATTATTCACCAAACCAATATTACATTCTAATGGAATGTTTGCCACATCACTTCTTTTGGGTAATGGATCAATGCCATAGGCTTCTCTTACATAAGTTTTAAAGTCGCCATATCGAACCCAACCCACACCATCGTTACCCCACTCAGGCCCCCAGCTATTCATAATCTGAAAAGCCCCGCCAAATTTTCTGTCATCGTATCCAATTACACTCATGGCATGGCCCCCCATTCCCATTTGCGATTGATCCATTCCCTGCGGTTGCCAGAGTTCCTTCCCCATCATATCCTGCATAAAACTCTGGCCCACCATCATCCCAATAGCTACCGGTGCATTTTTTGCCAAATGCTCTTTTATACCCCTTACACTTATTTCATTTACGTTGTCGCCATTGGTAAGTCGGGTAAATCCATGAATCACATTTTGCCTGCCAACATTTTTGGCCGACTCTCCCGGTTCCCTTTCGCAATCCTGCTCATCATACGGATAGCGGCTGAGGGGCACCCCACCATTACTTTGCATAGCCTCCATTGCTCTTTGCAAATAAGAACCCTGGCAGCCTTCTAAGCGGATTTGATTGTATAAATAAGAAGGACTGAAGACAATCTGATTGGGATCTGCCCCTGTAGCAGCAGCAGTTAAAATAGTTTGAGCGGAATAAGCACAACTCCAGGCTACACAGCTTCCCTGCTGTCCCTGGTTGCCACGGCTTGGTGCAAACTTTAATAATGAAACCGCCTCGGGCAGTGGGTTCTTTCCTGCATCATCTTCAAGACCTTCGTAAACAGAAGCTTTATTAAATTCAGCAGGATTAAAATTATAACCGCTGCTGGAAAATTTTTTGATTACTTCAGTTGGATTGCAGCCCCCGCTTTTATTCAATAAAAAAAAGGCTCCGACGCCAATAACGAGTAGCAGGATAATTCCTTTCCCTTTAAAAAGTCCCATTAACATAGGAAGCAGCGACATTAAACCACCGCCACCACCACCCGGAAAGTTTGGTCTCCGGCCACCACCACCCCCATCGTCATCCCGTTGGTTTGGATCTACAGGGTCATCAGTCATTCTGATTGGCATAACAAATAATTTTTGGGTTAAAAAAAATCTCTCAGAAAGGTTAATTAAAAATAGGAAGTTCAGATGGATTTAGAACGGTAATAGTAACATACTATAACAATTATTTTTCCCCTTTTTGCAACGATTGTGGTGAAGAATCGTCAATTTTGGGAATTATCATTAACTATTTCTATGAAACAAATTTTCGCCTCCTTCTTTTTCCTTTTTTTCGTCATCTCTGTTTCTTTTGCA
>JAYVKT010000075.1:0-2340 GCA_043768195.1 Chitinophagaceae bacterium
AGCCGCCGTTTCATCACCCGGCCGGGAAGTATGCAGGTTATCCGCTATGCGTTTGAAATGGCAAAACAAAAAATGACAAAACGCATTACCTGTGTACACAAGGCCAACATTATGAAAATAACCGACGGTTTATTTTTAGAATGTTTCCAGGAAGTGGCAAAAGAATACCCCGAAATAAAATCAGACGATATTATAGTGGATGACCTTTGCATGAAACTCGTTACCCGGCCAGATTTATTTGATGTACTGGTGTTAACCAATTTGCAAGGTGATATTGTTTCTGATTTATGTGCAGGTTTAGTGGGTGGATTAGGTTTTGCACCGTCAGCCAATATTGGCGACCATATTTCCATCTTTGAAGCGGTACATGGTACAGCTCCGGATATTGCGGGGAAAAACATTGCCAACCCTACTGCTTTATTATTAAGTGGCATTGCCATGCTGCGCCATGTTGGCTTAACCGGCAATGCATCTATCATTGAAAATGCATTATTATATACTTTAGAAAACGGCACACACACCGGCGACTTTGGTGATAAAACAAAACCTTCGGTAAACACTACCCAATTTGCCGAAGCCATCATCAGCAATTTTGGAAAAAATCCTGAAATAGGTGCCAGAGAAATTATTCCGAACAAGCCCGGCACCCCTACTCCGTTGAAATTAGAAACTAATCCAATGATGATTTCTAAAGAAGGAGAAGCTGAAACGATAGTGGGTGTTGATTTATTTATTGAAAGCGGCGAACAACCAACAGCTATTGCCGAAAAATGCAAACGGCATGCCGGTGTCAAATTCAACCTCATCAACATCAGCAACCGTGGTACACAGGTGTGGCCTACCGGTTCTGTTTATACCAACCTGGTAAATCAATACAATGTTCGTTTTGAAAGTATTGATGATTATCCGTTGACGCAGCAAGATGTGATTGGCCTTTATGTAAGCCTGAGTGGAAATTTTAAAATTTGTTCGTTTGAATTACTGAATATGTGGGGAAAGATGAAGGGGTATTCGCAGGCGCAGGGGCAATAGAGTTTATGGTTTCGGGTTTTTAGTTTATTGTTCTTCCAATTCAGAACATTTCTAAAGAGAATTGCAACTTCTATTGTCGGGTACAACTATAAACAACAAACCAAATACAATAAACTTTTTCTATGGGTAAAGAAACCTTGAAATACACCAACGATGAAATAACCGTTGTCTGGAAACCTAAAGCCTGCATCCATTCTACTATTTGCTGGAAAGGGTTAATAGAAGTCTTTAATCCAAAAGAAAGGCCATGGGTAAAAATGGATGGAGCCACAACGGACAAGATAATTGAGCAGGTTCGGCAATGTCCAAGCGGTGCATTAAGTTATTATTTGAATGCAGAAACAATGAGTAATGAACCCACTGACAAAGTAATTGCTGAATCAGCAAACATTTTGAAAATTGAAGTGGCCGCCAATGGCCCTTATTTAATAAAAACCGAATGCCTGATTGTACATAGCGATGGCCGGGAAGAAACCAAGACAGGAACGGTGGCTTTATGCAGGTGTGGCGCATCAGCTAATAAGCCTTATTGCGATGGCGGACATAGGAAGGTTGGATTTGAGGGATAGCATCAAAATTTCGCAGGAAAACAAATCTTTACATAGCCCAGGCAAATGGCAACCAATGAAATTGAGGCAATAAAAATTGTTTTGCAACCGCTTAAGGTTTTCACTCTGCTTTTTTCTTTAACTCCTCTTAATAAAGTTGTCACTCCTAATATGAAATAAATTAAAGCAAGACCAAAAGGAATCAAAAATAAAACAGTAAGAATCAGAAAAAGGAACGAAGAAAGCATACTAAAATTTTTTAGCCTGTTTATACCCATTCTTCACCAACCACTGCAACACTTTTTCCCGTTGGTCGCCCTGTACTATTATTTCTCCATCTTTAGCAGAGCCGCCAGTGCCGCAAAATGATTTTAATTTTTTACCCAATTCTTGCAGGTCTTCTTCTTTACCAATAAAACCATCTACTAATGTAACTGCTTTACCAGCCCGGTGTTTAGTATCTAATCTTACTTTCAGTTTTTGTTGGCCAGACAGCAAGGTTTCTTTAGTTGACTGTTCTTCTTCAAAAGAAAAATTGGGGTCGGTGCTGTAAACAAATCCCCTTGTATCTGGTTTATTTTTTTTACTCATAATCATTCCCTGTTCCAATAATAAGGTTTAATGCTATAGGATTCCAAAGTCCCCCCCGCGGGGGATTTAGGGGGCCGCCTTTAAACTCAAATCCAAACTCTTTGCCTGGTGTATTAATGCACCTACACTTACATAATCAACACCGGCTTTTGCATAATCTTCTATGTTT
>JAYVKT010000076.1:0-2973 GCA_043768195.1 Chitinophagaceae bacterium
GAAGCTGGCGATGTAAATACTGTGTTGATGCAGTTTGAAGATGAATTGAAACCATTAGAGTTTAGCCGCAAACCAAAGCCCAAAGAAATTGCAAAAGATGAATTGAAGAAATATGAAGGCACTTTTGAACTTGCTCCCGGTGTGGATGCGAAATTTTATATCAAAGGTGATAAAACTCTATATGCCTTTATAGAAGGCCAGCCCGAATACGAACTGATCCCAACGGATAAAAATGTATTTACATTAAAAGCACTGAGCGGCTATAGTGTAAAGTTTGATGAAAATGAGAAAGGGGAAATAACTGCTGTAAGTTTTATTCAACCCAATGGAACTTTTAAAGCTCCTAAAAAGAAATAATATGAAACAATTTCCCTTCTTGTTATTGATGGTTTTTATTTTTTCCTGCTCTGCAAATAAAAAGGAATATGACACCATCATCCGCAATGGCATGATATACGATGGAAATGGCGGAGAACCTTACAAAGGAGATATTGGAATTAAAAATGATACCATTGCTTTTATAGGAGATCTTTCAAAAGCATCTGCCAAAAACGAAACTGATGCAGGGGGAAATGCTGTCGCCCCCGGCTTCATCAATATGCTGAGCTGGGCTACCGAAAGCCTGATAGAAGATGGCCGCAGCCAGAGTGATATTCGCCAGGGTGTAACACTCGAAGTAATGGGAGAAGGCTGGAGCATGGGGCCGCTTAATGAAGCAATGAAAAAACAACAGCAGGAATCACAATCAGATATAAAATATAAAATTGAATGGAATACGCTGGGTGAGTATTTAAATTTTTTAGAAAAAAAAGGAGTGAGTTGTAATATAGCTTCGTTTATAGGCGCCACTACAGTTCGTATGCATGTGATTGGAGAAGATAACCGTGACCCTACCCCTGCTGAATCAGATTCTATGAAGTTATTAGTGCGGCAGGCAATGGAAGAAGGCGCCATGGGTGTAGGAACTTCCCTTATTTATCCGCCTGCTTTTTTTGCAAAAACAAATGAGTTGATTGAATTATGTAAAGTCGCTTCATCGTATGGAGGCTCTTATATAAGTCACATGCGCAGCGAAGGGGATAAACTGCATGAAGCCGTTGAAGAATTAATAACGATTGCCAGAGAAGCAAATATTCATGCAGAAATTTATCACTTAAAAGCAGCAGGAAAAGATAATTGGAATAAGATGGACAGTGTGATCAGAAGAGTGGAAAGAGCAAGGGCTGAAGGAATAAATGTAACGGCCGATATGTACACATACATTGCAGGCGGTACAGGTTTAACGGCTACCATGCCACCCACCTTACAGGACGGCGGTTTTGGAAAACTGAGAGAACGGTTGCAGGATCCGGTTATCCGGAAACAACTTGCAAAAGAAATGAATAGTAAAACAGATAAGTGGGAAAATTTCTTTTACTCAGTAGGAACACCAGAAAATATTTTAGTAGTTGGATTTAAACAGGATAGTTTAAAAAAATACACAGGTAAAACCCTGGCACAGTTAGCAAAGTTGTTTGGAAAGTCGCCAGAAGAAACAGCAATGGATTTGATAATTAAAGACAGTACAAGAGTAGAGTGTATTTATTTTTTAATGAGTGAAGACAATGTAAAAAAGCAGGTAGCCATTCCCTGGGTTAGTTTTGGAAGCGATGAAGGTTCTTATACCAGCGAAGGAATTTTTCTGAAATCAAATGCACACCCCAGAGCTTATGGAAATTTTACAAGGGTATTGGGAAAATATGTCCGGGAAGAAAAATTAATTTCACTGCAGGAAGCTATCCGCAAACTGGCAAAACTGCCCGCTACCAATTTAAAAATTAAAAACCGTGGTGAGATAAAAAAAGGTAATTATGCGGATATTGTAATTTTTGACCCGGCAAAAGTGAAAGACAATGCAACATTTGAAAAACCACATCAATATGCCGAAGGCATGATCCATGTATTTGTAAATGGAATACAAGTACTAAAAGATGGTGAGCATACCGGGGCAAAACCGGGGAGGTTTGTAAAAGGGCCGGGGTACAAAGCCCCCTAAATCCCCCGAAGGGGGACTTTAAAACCCTAAAGGATAAAACAAGTTTACAAATTTCGCAATTAATAAAAAGATGAGTATTACAATCCGCAGAGCAGTTAAAGAAGATTGTCCAAGATTATTGGAACTGGTAACAGAACTGGCTATATATGAAAAAGCCCCCGATGATGTAACCGTTACATTAGAACATTTTACTGAAAGTGGGTTTGGGAAAAGTCCAGTCTGGTGGTCGTTTGTCGCAGAGGAAGAAGGAGTTATTCAGGGCTTTGCGTTGTATTATATCCGCTACTCCACCTGGAAAGGTCAGGCCATGTATTTAGAAGATATAATTGTAACTGAAGCTATGCGGGGTAAAAAGATTGGCAAACTTTTATTCGACCAGCTGATTCAAGAAGCAAAAGAAAAAAAGTTCAACCGCATCATCTGGCAGGTGCTGAAGTGGAATGAGCCAGCTATTAATTTTTACAAAAAATATAATGCAGAACTGGACGGGGAATGGTTTAATTGCTCCATCTATGTTTAAGAATCAATTCACTCCATCCACCTGCATCTCTTTATTAATTTTTAATACTAACCCTTGTAACACTTTACCCGGCCCCGCCTCGGTAAACCGGGATGCTCCATCTTCAATCATTGCCTGCACACTTTGTGTCCACCGAACGGCGCCGGTTAACTGATCAATTAAATTCTGTTTTATTTCTTCTTTATCCATTACCGCTTTTGCAGCTACATTCTGATAAACAGCACAAGTGGGATTATGAAATTTTGTAGCTTCTATGGCCGCTGCAAGTTCTTCTTTTGCCGGTAACATGAGCGGTGAGTGAAATGCACCTCCAACCGGTAACACTAATGCTCTTTTAGCACCAGCAGCTTTCATCCTTTCGCAGGCTATTTCAATTCCTTTTACTGAACCACTGATGACCAACTGCCCCGGACAATTA
>JAYVKT010000077.1:0-7114 GCA_043768195.1 Chitinophagaceae bacterium
ATTTCAGCCTGCACCTGAATGCTGATATCAGTAAAAAAGACTCTGTGTTGAAAGCTATCAGTGAGTACAAAGAAGAATACCAGGTATGGAAGCCATCGGCAACAGATACTTTGGTTGCCGTAAACATTACTCCCCGTAAAGTGGTAAACTATGTAACAGAAAATGAATACATTAAAAGAGAAAATGTAGTGACCCATGAACTGGAAGCAGAATCAGATACGCTGAAACTGGATGTGTATGATAACGGAGAAATAGACGGCGACATTATTTCTGTCTTTTTTAATAAGCAGCTTATCTTGTCTAATCAGAAACTTACTCACAAGTCTATTCATATCAATTTACCATTGGACACTACCAAAAGTGAAAATGAAATTTCTATGTTTGCAGAAAACCTGGGTTTAATTCCACCTAACACAGCCCTGATGGTTATTACTGATGGTAAAAATAAATACGAAATCCGCCTGACAAGTAATTTAGAAAAAAATGCAACTATAAGAATTAAACGAAAGAAAGGGGCGATAAAATCCACAAAATAAATCTAAAAGGAAAAAGATTTTATCCATTTATTAGCAAGAAGGTAATTCTGCACCCATTTTATTTTTTCATCTCCCAGTATGATCTCAATAGAAATTTCCAGTTGGTTATCTTTCAACTCAATTTTCTTTTCTTCTGCTATAATATCTTCCGTTCGGAACCCTGAAAGAATTTCCTCCTTTTTTGCCACATTCTCTTTTTCAAAAACCAATAATAATTGCCGGGTTACTTTCTTTGCACTGAAGATCCTGTTAATAAGTGGGGTGATAAAAATTATGATTAATGATCCTGCCATAAAAGTGCCAGCAAGATAAAATTCACCAAAACCAATTGCCAGGCCAACAGCAGCGGCCAGCCAGATAATACCAGCAGTAGTAAGGCCGGAAATAGAAAACCCGTCTTTAAAAATTGCGCCGGCACCAATAAACCCAACACCACTCACTACGTACGCAGCAATTTGTGTAGGATTGCTATTTCCGCCAACCTTGTAGGAAAGGATGCCAAACAAAGTGGCACCAAGACAAATAATAGTAATGGTTTTGAGGCCGGCTACCTTATCTTTTAACTCCCTTTCAAGGCCAAGTATAATACCTGCAGCCACGGCCAGCAATGCCTTATACACATCTAATATCTCCCAATGATCGATCATAAAATACTATTCAAATAATTCAGCCTGGTTAGTTTCTTTTCCTTTCACCCATTCCATTTCGGTTGATTTGCTAAAATCGGCCAGCTTCGTTCCAACTGTTCTGTAGCCAGTCACCTCAGCAATTTTTACAACCTTTAATTTTGCTTTTCTTATCTGTGCGCCTCTGCCCTGCTGCATAGCCAGTATTGGTTCATCATCAGTCGTTACAGCTTCTACGTAATTACCATCGCCTTCTTTAATAAAAAGGAATTTTGTTTTCAATGTACTCGTTTCAATTTTGAACCGCTTCACCATGTACTGTTTCTTATCGTTATCTACATAAATAGCAGTGATAACTTTATCGGCGTCAAACTTTCCAATATGTAATACTTTGTCAGGATCAATTTTCTGCGTCATCTCCTGGTCAGTTACTTCATAATTGCCATCGTTGTATAAAACTAAGATTCTGTCATCAGGTTCAAAGCTGCCCAGGAAAGTTCCTTTTTCTTCTGCACTCAGTCGGCCAAATTTTTCATCGAACCAAAGTTTTCGTCCGCTAAGTGTGGCCTTTCCTGCTTCTTTAAACCTTACCGCTTTAATGGGATATTTTGTGATGGTATTTCCCATGCTACTCCGTCCTTTAATTTCCAGTTCTGCAAAATTAAATTCCAGTTCTTTTTTATGTGCAGCACAACCTGGTGTCAGTGTTATCTTAACAACTTCTGCTTCCCCATTTGCATTCACACTCAGGTAATGGACTTTACTTTTTTCATCGCCTTTCGTCAGGTCGTATTCTTTTTCTCTTGTTACACCGGTTACATTAAACCGCTTAGCAAAACTCTTGCCACCTTTTCCATCAGCATAAATCATATTGTAAGTAGTTCGTTCATCGTTCTTCTGAAATACAGCCGCATGAAGAATGTCTTTACCGATAAAGGTTTTATCAGATACTTTCACCACTTTCATAATACCCCGCTTGGCAAAGACTATTATATCATCGAGGTCAGAACATTCAAACAACAGTTCATCTTTCTTTAACCCTGTACCGATAAATCCCTCTTCCCGGTTTACATACAATTTTGTGTTGGCAATCGCCACACTCTTGGCTTCAATTATTTCAAACTGTTTGATCTCTGTTTTTCTTTCCCTGCCTTTACCATACTTCTTCAATAGGTTTTCATAATAAGCTACGGCGAAGTCAATGAGGTTATTCAAATCATGTTTTACCTGCTTAATGTCTGCTTCCAATCCTTTTATCTGTGCATTCAGTTCATCAATATCTAATTTATAAATACGGCGAACCGGTTTTTCCGTCAGCTTAATAATATCTTCTCTTGTAATATCTCTCTTCAGTTGTTTTTTGAAAGGAACAAATGCTTTATCAATTCCTTCCAGCACCTTATCCCATGTTTCATGTTTCTTCTCCAGCTCCTTGTATATCTTTTCTTCAAAGAATATTTTCTCTAAAGAAGTATAGTGCCATTTTTCCTGTAGCTCATTTAACTTAATTTTCAATTCCTGTTCCAGCAGGTCTTTCGTTTTATCAACGGATAGTTTCAACAATTCCTGCACACCCACAAATTCCGGCTTATGCCCAACAATTACACAGGCATTGGGTGAAATAGAAATTTCACAATCAGTAAACTTGTATAAAGCATCAATAGTAATATCAGGAGAAATACCGGGAGCCAGATCAACCTGTATCTCCACTTCCGCCGCCGTATTATCGGTTACCTTTTTAATTTTTATTTTATTCTGGTCATTGGCTTTTACGATGGACTCCATCAATTGAGTAGTAGTAACGCCATACGGCACACTTTTTATCGCCAGTGTTTTCTTATCTACTTCTTCTATATGTGCCCTTACTTTTACTTTACCGCCTCTTTTTCCCTGGTTGTAATCAGCCACATCAATCATACCACCTGTAAGAAAGTCCGGGTGCAATTCAAATCTTTTTCCTCTTAAATGTTTTATGGCGGCTTCAATAATTTCGCAAAAATTATGCGGAAGGATTTTTGTAGAAAGACCCACCGCAATACCATCCGCACCTTGTGCTAACAGCAAGGGGAATTTCATCGGTAAAGTGACTGGCTCATTCTTTCTTCCATCATAACTCAGTTGCCATTCAGTTGTCTTTGCATTGAAAGCTACTTCCAATGCAAATTTGCTGAGCCTTGCTTCAATGTACCGGGCTGCCGCAGCATCATCACCGGTTCTTACATCGCCCCAGTTACCTTGTGTGTCAATTAGTAAATCTTTTTGACCCATGTTCACCAATGCATCACCAATGCTTGCATCACCATGCGGATGATATTGCATGGCCTGTCCAATAATATTCGCTACCTTATTATAACGACCATCATCCATTTCCTTCATCGCATGAAGGATGCGGCGTTGTACTGGTTTCAATCCGTCTTCAATAGCAGGCACGGCTCTTTCCAAAATTACATACGAGGCATAGTCAAGAAACCATGTTTTGTACTGACCATGCAATCCATTATCGTTAGCTCCTACATCTGATATTTTATTCTTTGCTGCACTCATTGTTTATTATTCGTAAAATTCAAATAAATATTTTTCGTTGTACTCAATTTCGTATTCCTTCAAAAAATTAAGATATTCATCTCTAAAGGTTAGTTTTTTATGATGTTCTGGCTGGTTAAGAATGTAATTGACAACATCATTTGCCTGTGATTTATGATAAGAAAATGCACCAAACCCATCCTGCCAGCTAAACAAACTATTCCCCCATTTTTTTTCTTTAATAAAAGAAGATGAAGAGGCTTTTACATCCCGTACCAAATCAGATATGGCTAAAGATGGCTTCATACTTACTAAAATATGAACATGGTCTGGCATACAGTAAATAGCAAATACTTTTTGCTTATTATTAGTGATAATTCCAGTCAAATACTTCTGTAGCTCATCCCGGAACGATTCTTTAATAAAGGCTTCTCTGCCTTGTACCGCAAATACAATTTGTATGTATAATTGAGAATAAGTATTCGGCATTTTTATTTACACTTTTGAATTTGCAATCTTTTTCATATGTCGCCCCGCTGGGGCTCTGCTGTCCTACTGGCTTTTGTCATTTTTCTACTAATATATTGCCCCTCCGGGGCGCAATACAAATTTCATTACAACATTCAATTTTTCTATTCTTTACAAACATCGCTTGAAAACATTCCATCAAATCAAATTCCTTATATAATAACGGACACCCTCTAAGCCCCAGCGGGGCGCCATGTCAGTAGAAAAAACCGAATGGTAGTTACCCAAGCCCCATCGGGGCGACATGTTATTTCAACTAACCTTCTAACATATCCTCTTGAGTTGAAATCTCCAACTGCTTTCCTCCCCCAAGTTTCACATCAAAATCCTTCCATCCCTTATTTACATCACCCGTCACTTCTATTTTGCCACGACTGATCAAATCCTTCATCCGCCACATTATAAAAATATCACCGGTTTTAATTTTCATACGGTGCAAAGTATTGGATAAAACTCTTGTGGCTTTTTGCCATTCGCCGGTTATGTTTTTCAAAATTTCACTGTCATAAAAGCTTTCCTCTTTACCAGCAGTCTTCTTACCTCCTTCTAATATCCTTACTACTGCATTCTCCTCTGCAATCTTTCTCCATTCATCCGGATCTATTTCAAATTCACTTAGTGTAATCGGTCTTGACAGTTTCTTAGCTTTTACAAATTCCTTCGGTTGTATTTCATGCAACCATGATGGATAAAAAATCTGGCCTTTCTCATTAATGAACGGAAGGTTATTCAAGTACAGCACCATCACTCTCCCCTGATATTCCCTGAACTGTGGCATCAGCCAGAAATACCCCGTTACGTCATGCTGGTTCTGCGCCATCCATATCCATAATTCCTCTTCGGGGTTTGCATCTAACTTTTCCTTCAGTTGTTTTACTGTTTCCCTGTCATCAAAACTTCCTATCAAATCATTTGAATATGGCGACCCTTCTGATATCATGCGCCACCAACCCAATCTTGCTTGCCAGCCTTCCTCCGTATCTATACCTTGCAACGGGCCAACGGCAAAATCATCTTTTATTTGTATCACCTCGCCAGCTAACGTTTCATCCATTTCAATTACCTGCTTCATCAGGTCAACTTCACTTTCATTAAAAACTATGTGTATCATTTTACAATATTGTTAATTGGTTGAGTTATATAATAAACACAAGTAGTAAAAAAATTCCGCAGAAAAGGAATTGCTTTGATTATTATTGATTGTGTTCTCGGTTTCCAGCCAAATTTCCATTCATAGATCGGGTTGATAAAATAATGCCGGTTATGCAATAAACTATAGCCTTCCTTTTTTGATAGTCGCACAAACCGTTCGATGCTGATTCTTGTTTCCCTTATTTCCATCATTTCTTCTACATTCTCATTTCTGTTCTTAAGAATCCACCGGTACAATCCTTTTGGTAACAAATGAATATAAGGCAATCTCGAAATTTTTGACTTACACATCTGCTGGTGACCGCCAAAAGGCATATACCAGGGAGGAAAGCCATAAAAGATAATACCATTCGGCTTCAAAAAAATTTTCATCCAGCCTATCAGCTTTGCCTGGTCATGAATATGTTCAATCACATCCTTCAACACAATAATGTCAAACAGCCCGTTAAAGTCTTTTTCTACATCTACCTTATAAATATCTTTTACCACAAACTTCAACCGTCCGGCTGCTATGTCTTCCGGCAAATAGATATTTGCATTTTCAATTCTTGATCCATCCAGTTCCACCCCTACCCCTTCGCAACCTTTATTGATAAATGCCTTTAGGACTCCGCCTTCACCACAGCCGATTTCCAATACCCTCATTCCAGCCACTACAGGAAATTTTTCTTCAATAAAAGGAATCACATATTTTTCAGCGTTCAGCACCTGAATGTCAAAGTATCTTTTTCTATCGGCGTGAAATTCGAACAAGCTGTAATTAGCAATTAATAATTAGTAATTAATTTTCTACTGGAGCATCAAGCTCCACTTTCAAATTATTAATAATAAACTCCTGTCTATCCGGTGTATTCTTTCCCATATAATATTCCAGCAGTTGCTGAATATGTTCTCCTTCTTCCACTCTCATCAGTTGCTTTCTCATTCCACTGCCAATAAACTGTCCAAATTCATCCGGGCTTATTTCTCCCAAACCTTTAAACCTTGTTACTTCCGGCTTTGTTCCTAATTTCTTCATTGCATCCTGCTTCTCCTGTTCACTAAAGCAATAAATCGTTTCTTGTTTATTCCGCACCCGGAACAATGGCGTTTCCAATACATATACTTTTTCATGCTTCACCAGATCAGGAAAAAATTGTAAAAAGAATGTCATTAATAATAAACGAATGTGCATTCCATCCACATCGGCATCGGTTGCTATCACCACATTGTTAAAACGAAGCTCTTCCAAACCTTCTTCAATATTCAAGGCATGCTGGAGTAGATTGAATTCTTCATTTTCATAAACCACTTTCTTCGTCAGGCCAAAACAGTTCAAAGGCTTACCTCGTAAACTAAACACAGCCTGTGTCTCCACATTTCTTGCTTTGGTAATAGAACCACTGGCACTATCCCCTTCCGTAATAAATATGGTTGTTTCTTTTTGCTTCGCTACAAACAGTTCCTTTCCTTTACTGGGTGCTTCATCATTCAGGTGAAAACGGCAGTCCCTGAGTTTCTTGTTATGAAGATTTGCTTTTTTAGCTCTTTCATTCGCCAGTTTTCGTATGCCGGATAATTCTTTTCTTTCTTTTTCACTTTGTTCAATACGTTTTTTTAATCCATCGGCAGTAGCAGGATTCTTATGCAGGTAATTGTCAAGTTCTTTGCCCAGGAAATCCAGCATAAACTGGCGCATACTTTTTCCATCGGGTTCTATGTTTAAAGAACCAAGTTTGGTTTTTGTCTGGCTTTCAAAAACCGGCTCCA
>JAYVKT010000078.1:0-3152 GCA_043768195.1 Chitinophagaceae bacterium
GCAAAACAAATTGGCCTTGGAGCAATGACATGCTGCAGGTAATATTGGGCTTCGGAGGGTTTTAGGTCTTTCAGGGTTAAGAGCATAAAATACATTTACCGCAGAGAACAGGAGAAAAAGAGTTTACGCAGAGTTAAAAATTATAAACTATTCTATTGAACCCGTCTTTTAGCAAGGGTACATTGAAATTAATTAAATAACCTAGATTCTTATTGGCCAATTTTAAATATGTTATTATTTGTGCTTTAAAAATTGGTTCGATAGCAATAACAGATTTTATTTCCAGTATAATTTCTTCCTCTACTAAAATGTCTATCACATACACTTTCCCAAGCGGCTCTCCCTTGTATTCCAATTCAACAGGAACCTGTACTCTTACTTTGATTCCTCTTAATTGTAATTCTCTGACCAGGGCTATAACATAAGCAGACTCCAGCAAGCCAGGCCCCAATTCCCGATGCACAGTAATGCAGGCATCAAGAATAATTCCCCCAATTTCATTTAATTTTTCTCTCGTCATAATCTCTGCTATAACTCAGCGATCTCCTGTTCTCTGCGGTTAATCTCTCAACTTTTCTTCAGTTTTAAAATACTCCAATCACTCTCTTCCGCCACTATTGTATTACTCAACTTACCCAACCCATCTATTTCCATTTCCACCACATCATCTGGTTGCAGCCATTGCTCAGTGTAGTTGGGGTCGTTAAATTTTCCAGTGCCGTTTAGTTCTAAAAAACAACCAGTGCCAACCGTACCGCTGCCAATCACATCACCCGGATATAAATCCACTCCATAAGATGCCCGTTCAATTATTTCTGCAAAAGTCCAGTCCATATCACCCACATTGCCATCGCTTACTTGTTTGCCATTTACACGGCATTGCATCCGAAGGTTCCAGGCAGTGCCCACATGATTTTCTTTAGCCGGAATTTCAAAAGAATGCAACTCATCTAAAGTAACAAGCCAGGGGCCGATAACGGTTGAAAAATCTTTTCCTTTTGCCGGACCAAGATTCAAAAGCATTTCTTCCATCTGCAGCCGTCTTGCACTCATATCATTCATAATCATCAGTCCACCGATATATTCGTCGGCTTCTGCGGCTTTAATATTTCTGCCCTGTTTGCAAATAACAATGGCTGCTTCCAGTTCAAAATCTAATTTTTCAAAATGATCGGGCATGCAACGAATTTCTCCCGGCCCGGTAATGCTATGGTGATTGGTAAAATAAAAAATCGGGTACTGATCAAATTCCGGAATCATTTCCACCTTGCGGTTTCTTCTGGCCGCAGCCACATGCTGGCGAAAAGCATACCCATCCCGGCAACTGGTGGGCAGGGGAACAGGTGCCAGCAACTGAACATCTTTTAGCAATACACCTTTATTAGTTGTTCTTGTTCCTTCTCTCAGCATCAGCTCACCAGCCTGTGCCACAGGATAACTTTCTTCCCAATAGTTCAAAAACATATTCATACTATTCGGCAGATCCGGATGCAGCACCTCCATGTCATAGATTGTATCATTGATTAAAACACCGAGTTGTTCTCTTTCGTCTTTGATATAGGAAACTAATTTCATATTTTATTTATTGTAGAGCCGCTAAGGTACAACAAGAAATACAAGCACACGGATGACACGGGTTGGATAGATGAACACAGATTTCTTTCTGCTTTGCAGAAAGGAGGATGGAGAGCCAATAAAGTTTTTGGAAAAGGCATATCCAAAATTTTGCGTAGCAAAATAATCTTGTGTTCATCCATATTTAAATAACCTGTGTAAATCCGTCTAATCTGTGTCATCCGTGTGCCAATGTATTTAAATCAAAGGTTGTTTGTAAATTGCCGGAATGAAAAAATGGTTATTTATTTTCTTATTGCCAATCCTGGCTTTTACTTATAATGAAGAGCAACAAAGCTGGATTCGTATTAACCAGCTCGGCTATACTCCCGGAGGAGTAAAAGTGGCTATTTGGTGCAGTAAAGAAGAGTCGGCCCTTCGACAAGCTCAGGATTTCCATTGGGAATTAGTAGATCCGGGTTCAAAAAAAGTTGTTGCTTCTGGTAAGCCCGGAAAAGCATTTGGTTCTTATGGCCCTTTTAAACAAACTTATCGCCTCAATTTTTCTTCCTTCGATAAACCGGGGCGATATTATTTGCAGGCAGGGGGCACTAAGTCACCTGAGTTTACAATCGGCGATGATGTGTACAAAGGTGCGGCTGATTTTTGTTTGCGATATATGCGGCAACAACGAACCGGATTCAATCCATTTTTAAAAGATAGTTGCCATACACATGATGGCTATGTGCTGTACGGAGAAAAAGCCGGTATTAAAGACAGCACTCATATTGATGTGGCAGGCGGCTGGCATGATGCATCGGATTATTTACAATATTCAACAACATCGGCGAATGCAACATATCATTTACTTATGGCTTACCGGGATTTCCCCAAAGTATTTACCGATGAAAAGCAAGCCAATGGCCTGGATGGAAAAAACGGAATGGCAGATGTGCTGGATGAGGCGAAATGGGGACTGGACTGGTTATTAAAAATGCACCCCAGACCTGATTGGATGTTTAACCAGATTGGTGACGACCGGGATCATATCAGTATGCGTATACCTAAATTGGACAGCCAGTATGGAAGAGGATATGAACGACCAGTATATTTTGTAAGCGGTGAACCGCAGCAGCGGGGAAAGTTTATGAATAATACAACGGGAACGAGTTCTACGGCGGGGAAGTTTGCAAGTGCATTTGCATTGGGATTTGAAGTTTTTGGAGATATACAAAACGCTGTGAATGTTTTCGCAAAAAAATCGGAAAAGAAATTTGGTGATTCATTATTAGATAAGGCTTTTTCGGCGTATGCTTTTGCAAATAAAAAGTCTGGTGTTTCTCAAACAGCATCTGTAAAATCTCCCTATATCTATGCAGAAGATAATTGGGAAGATGATATGGAATTAGCCGGAGCTGCGATTTATAGTGCAACAAGGAAGTGGATGCTACATACTAATCGGTATTTTGGGGAGGCTTTCGAATTTGGTAGAAAGGATGGACTAACGTCATGGCTCGGCTCAGACACCGCCAAACATTATCAATGGTATCCCTTCATCAATATTGGTCATTATGAATTAGCTAAGCAATTAAAAGATA
>JAYVKT010000079.1:0-4062 GCA_043768195.1 Chitinophagaceae bacterium
CCGCATTGCAGCAGATGTGCATGTGCTGGTAACAGAGCAGGGCACTGGCAGCGGTGGCAGCAACTATCAATTAATTTTCTTTGGGCAAAATCGTTTTAAAAACCAGCAGGATACTCTCCATTTCAACACCGGCCCCAATATGACAGATTTTGAAGAACGGGATATACTGATCAAATACATGAAATTGGGACTTGCACCTTTTATAGCCAAGACTGATGCGGCTAAAGATGCCGTTATCAGCTTTAAAAGAGCCGAGACTGAAGCCAGTAAAAAAGATTCAACAATAAAAACCACCAAAGATCCCTGGAACTATTGGGTATTTCGTGTTGGCGTAAATGGTAGCATAAACCTGGATGCGGTTTATAAAGAATCAAGGTTGAGTGGTAATCTGTCTGCCAGCAGGGTAACAGAGGAAAGCAAAATTGGTTTTGAACTGAACGGTGGTAAAAACAAATCAGATTTTGAATATACAGATGATATGGGAAACGTTACTAAGTTTACCAATAAAAATAATAATTACCAATTCAGCCATTACCTGGTAAAAAGTATCAACCAGCACTGGTCCTGGGCTTATGAGGCAAATGCCTCCCGGAATACTTTTTCAAACAATAAGTTCCGGGGTATGTTGAGTGCCGGTGTTGAATATAATATTTTCCCTTACAAGCTGGTGAATACAAAATCTTTTACCATTGCCTACACGGCTGATGTACGCCGCAATAATTATATTGACACCACATTATATGATAAAACAAAAGAAACACTGGCCGGACATGGCCTTGAAGCTAAACTTTCAGTAAATCAAAAATGGGGATCTGTTTCATTTGGAACAGAATATCACAATTACCTGCACAACTGGAAATTTTTCAGCCTCGAAGCAAATACCGAATTAGATATTCGTATAACAGGAGGCCTGTCTTTTAATATTTATGCGTCTGCACAGTTAACAAGAGATCAAATATTCCTGCCTAAGGAAGGAGCCACCCCACAGGAAGTGTTGACACGCCGTCGCCAACTGGCATCAGGGTATAGTTTTTTTACTTACTTTGGTCTCAATTACCGCTTCGGTTCTAAACTGAATAATTTTGTAAATCCACGATTTGATTAGAATTATTTCTTTAATGCCACTGCATATATTTCTAAACATCGCTTCCTGGCCTCTTCATGCACTACTATAGGTTTGGGATAAGAGAACTCTTCCAACTCCGGCACCCATCTGCGGATATATTTTAATTGCGGGTCAAACTTTTGTGTTTGCAGGTATGGATTGAACACCCGGAAGTAAGGAGCCGCATCGCAACCGCTGCCCGCAGCCCATTGCCAGCCGCCATTATTAGCCGCTAAATCAAAGTCTAATAATTTTTGTGCAAAATAGGCTTCGCCCCAACGCCAGTCTATTAATAAATGTTTGGTAAGAAAGGAAGCCACAATCATTCTTACCCTGTTGTGCATAAAACCAGTTGAGTTTAATTCCCTCATCCCTGCATCCACAATCGGGTAGCCGGTTTGTCCGGTACACCATGCCTCAAATTCTTTTTCATTATTCCTCCAGTTAATTTTATCATAGTCTGGTTTAAAGGCATGACCAACTACATGTGGAAAATGCCATAGTATCATGTGATAAAAATCCCGCCAGATAAGCTCATTTAGAAATGTTTCGTTCAATGCACCGGCTTCACCCGCCAATTCCCGTATGCTGATAGTGCCAAACCGCAGATGCACACTTAATCTTGATGTGCCTTGTATAGAGGGAATGTCTCTTTGCTCTTTATAGTTTCTGATAATTTGTCCTTTCCATTCTTTTTCGGGAAATGACTGACCGGCAGGTTTAAAGCCCATCGCTTCCAATGGGATTAGTTTTCTTTCCGGTTGTTTATAAAAATTTTTAAAATATTTTTTGTTAGGATAAGGCTTCAGGTGAAATTCCGTCAGCACGGCTTTCCATTTTCTTGAATAGGGGGTAAAAATGGTGTAAGGCTTGCCATCATCCTTCAATACTTCATCTTTTTCTAATAGCACCTGGTCTTTAAAAGTGTGGAAGCTGATACTATGCTTCATAAGAAAACTGCCAATTGCAGTATCTCTTTCTTTAGCATAAGGCTCATAATCATGATTGGTAAAAACTTTTTCAATGTTATACTCATTCAACAATTCCTTATAGACATTCAGAGGCGTTCCGTTGCAAACCTGCAGGGATGAATCAATTTTTATTAATTGCTTTTGCATATCCTGCAAGGCAAGATGGATGAACTCAACCCTCCTGTCAGTTTTATCTTCTAGTTCATCCAAAATGTTGGTGTCAAAAATAAAAATAGGGAGAACAGGGTTACCGTCTTTCAGGGCATGATATAATGCTGCATTGTCAGTTAAGCGAAGGTCACGGCGGAACCAGAATATATTAATAGTTGGCTTCATGCAGAAAAAGAAACAAGTTTAAGCATGAATTGTTTTAATGAAGCGGTTATAAATTCCTTCTGTTTTTACATTGGTATAAATTGTATCCCTGAACTGCCGCACCCAGCGGATGCCATTAATAGCATTAGTCAGGAAAATTTCATCGGCAGCTTTAAGATTGCTGACTGTAACGGCCTCTACCCGTAACTCGTAATCCGTAGTTTGAATTTTTTCTATCAAATACTTACGCATCACCCCGTTTACACAGCCATCTTCTAACCCCGGTGTAATAACAACACCATTTTTTATTATAAATAAATTGGCAATGGTGGAATCAGCAATAGTTCCGTTACTATTTAATAGCAGAGAATCGTTCAGCTTATTTTCTTTAGCAAACATAGCAGCCATGGAGTAGGGCAGAAAATTCGCCGATTTCAGGTTTGAAAATTTATCGCAACTCTTTTCTGCATCCGGATAAACGTCAATTACCAGTCCGTTGCCGTTTAGTTTATTGACAGACTCATTCAACGGCCAGCATTCAATCAGGTATTGCAATGCTTTATCCTCATCATATAAGCCTCCATTACCCCGAAAGACCGACAGCCGTACCCTTCCCAAGTTCTCACACTGATTTTTTTTACAAAGGCTGAGTATCTCATCCTCTGTTCGCTGCCGGAGAAACAGGCGGGGCATCTGGAACCGCAGCAGGGCAATTCCTGCAAACAACCTTTCAAAATGATAGTCGGTCAGCAAAATTTTTCCCTTCTGCACTTTCATTGTTTCAAACAAACCATCGCCATAACGGTAACCCCGGTTTGATGCCAGCAAGACAGGCTCATCACCCGAAAGAATTTTTCCATTGAAGCAGATACTATTCATCACTTCAAAGTAAAATAAAAAAAACCACCCCGGCTAATCGGAGTGGTTCAATATGCTTGCCATGAAAAGTTATGCTTGTTCTACCAAACCGGCTTTTACAGCATACATCACCAGGCCGGCCATTGATTTGGTGCCTGTTTTTGTTTTCAGTTTGTCACGGATGGCTTCCACCGTTCTTGGGCTCAGGTCAACAATGTCTGCTATTTCTTTAGTGCTTTTCTCATCACACATTAATTTCAAAATGGTTACTTCTTTATCTGTCAGCTGTACATCCTGCGGCATAGATGATTCAGAAGTACGTTTAGTACGCAAACCACTCAATAATGCTTTATTAGTAAGCTCATTAAAGTAGAAGTCATTTTCATATACAGCTCTCACTGCTTCATAAATCATTTCCGATCCTGATTCTTTTGTCAGGTAAGAGTTGGCGCCTATCTCCATCATTTTAGAAATAACGGAATGATCATTATGCATAGATAGCATAATCACTTTTACGTTCGGGTAAAGTTTCTTAATCTCAGGCAGCGTAGTTAACCCATCCATAATGGGCATTTGTATATCGAGCAGCACTACATCGGGCTGAATGTGACGCAGCAGATTTAATAACTGCATACCGTTTTCGGCCTCAGCTACCATCTGTATGTCTTTACGGCTTTGCAGCGAAGTCTTAACGCCGGTGCGGAAGAGTGCATGATCATCGGCAATCGCTACTTTAATAACTGAGTTGGTTTCAGGATTTTTCATAATTGGATTATTAGTAAATATAAAATTGGATTCAGTAAATATTCTCTG
>JAYVKT010000080.1:0-2330 GCA_043768195.1 Chitinophagaceae bacterium
CATATTTTTTAAAGCGACAAAATTTCTTAGCTCTTTTTTCGCTTTTAATGGCGGTCAGGTATTTTATATCACTCTTTGCCATAGTTTAAACCTCCGCTAATTTTTCAGTTCCTGTTTTAACACCACTTTTCTTTTTAGCATTATACTCGACGGCGTATTTATCGAGTTTAGTGCAAAGGTGACGAAGCACCGATTCGTCACGCAGAAGTTGAATTTTCAACCTCTCATTAAAGTCTGATGCTGCCGTGTACTCCAGCACCCAGTACAATCCAGTTGTTTTTTTCTGGACAGGATAAGCTAATGATTTTAATCCCCAGGGATTTTCAGAAACGATAGAGCCGCTTGCATCAGTTACCATTTTGGTGTACTTCTTTTGCTCAGCTTTGAACTCATCGTCGCTTAAAACCGGGGTAAAAATCACCATCAATTCGTAGTTGTTCATTTTACCTTTTTAAAGTTTTAAAATTCGATTTATCCCATTGGACATTCCACATTGTGCGAAAAGAATCTGCGAACACAGATTTGGGGCGGCAAAGATAGGGGTTACATGGCAGAATTTACAGGTAATGATAAAGGAATATCAGGATAGTAAACATGGCTGCCTGGGATTGGCCAAATAACTTATAAGCCAATAATTATCAATAGCTAATAACAAAGAAAGGCCGGTACTATATTTACCGGCCTTTCTTTTCTTCTTCTATTTCCGCAAATTATTCCTTTATAAATTTTTCCGATTTAGTAATTCCATCAAGGGTTGTTATTTTTAACACATAGAGACCTTTTGATAAATTTTCAATATTTACCGTTAATAACTGGCTGTTTGAATTAATCACTTTCTCAATAATTACCTGACCCAGGGTGTTTAATACCTGAATGTTCCCATTAAATCCGCTTGCATTATCTGTTGTTATCTGTAGTATATTTTTTGCAGGGTTAGGATAAATCCTAAATGTGTATTTGTTTTCAAAACTAACCAGCCGGATAGCAGAATATTCAAATTTATTATCAATATCAACAGACTTTAACCGGTATAAATTATTTCCTTTTACAGGTGCCGCATCAATAACGCTGTAACTGATTGGCGAATTGCTGTTGCCGCTGGCGGGTACAGTAGCAATTGCCTGCCAGTTTCTTCCTCTGTTTATTGATCTTTCAACAACGAATTCACGGCTGTTTATTTCCTGTGCTGTAATCCAGCTTATTTTGCTGGTTGTATTTTGTTTTACTGCGGAGAAATTAGTAATCGTAACCGGTAAAGTCGCATCTAACAAAAGCCCCATAACTATTGGGTCATGATCGGAAGCCCTCCATGGAGAAACTGTATAAGTGCCGGCCCAGGGGTTTACTACATCACCACCCCCATCATTTACGCCATCATTATAGTCAAGATAGGAAGGCTCAATACCATTCGAATTCCATTTTGAAACACCAGTAAGGGTTCCTAAAAGCGAAGAACTTAGAACTGCATGATCTAAGGAACCAACCTGACCAGCGAAGAGATATGAAAAAGAAGTTGCAGGACTTGTTACCGTATAGCCACCAGCTCTGAGTATATCCATTGGATCTTCTTCGTAATAAGCATTGTAATCACCTACAGTTATTATGCGGTTAGTGCCGGACACAGCTATAACACCAGTAGTTGGGGTATTAAAAAAACTCAATAATGCATCAGCCTGTAACTTTCTCGTATTATTGAAGGCAGATTGGCCATCATTTTGATCTGCATCAAGACCTGTACCCGTACCACCTTTTGATTTGAAATGGTTGACAACAAAATTGAAGATCTTGTTGGTTGAAATCAGGTTAAATGTTTGTGATAAAGGAGGTCTGTTGAAAACTGAATTGTTGCTAAGCATAGCAGCACCAACTGGTGCAACTATAGCAGGTTTATAAATGATGGCACAACGGATTGCGTCGGTATTATTGGTCTGAGTTCCCACCCCATCATTTACAAATACATAAGTACCTGCACCCAAAACCCCGTTAAGCCCATTCACTAAATCCTGTACCGCAGAAGTAGCATCAATACCATCATTTTCTATTTCTATCAGCCCCACTACATCTGCATTTATTTGTGAAAGTGCATTGATAATTTTATCTCTTTGCCTGTTAAACTCTGCTAAAGAATGTGCACCTCTTGTAGTGGGAAACCCACCGCCTGCGCCATTACCATTAAAATAATTAAGCACATTAAAACTGGCTATTTTCAAATTTGCACCTGCGCCGTAACCCGGCACAGCTGGCCGTGCAGCATGTGTAAAAGATGGAACTGCGGCTGCAATTGGCTGAATGCGGTATTGCGAAAATGCATAACCAAGTATGCCGGTAAT
>JAYVKT010000081.1:0-4209 GCA_043768195.1 Chitinophagaceae bacterium
CAAAAAAGGGTGGCGTATCTTGAAGAACTAAATAATGATATGCAGGCGGTAGCCGATGCAAATAAAAAATTAGAGGGCCAGATAAAACGTATTGGCGAACTGGAGAGTATGCTGAATATGATGGCCGGAGAAAGAGATGATCTGGCAAAAAAGCATTTCAATCCATAAAGAAACTTTGGAAAAATTTGAGGCTGTCTCAAAAATATTTTCAACATAGAGTCACAAAGAAAAAGAGTTACACAGAATCTTGACATTCAAAGAATAATTTCTCTGTGTAACCCGGTTAGCTCATAAACTCTGTGTTTTTCTCTGGCTTTTACGTCAACCTCCTTTTATGTAATGCAGCCCTGCCATTAACTTTGCAATTCAAACCTTACATATGGCAGCAGCAATTGCAGATATCAGAAAAAATTACTCGCAGAAAAGCTTATTGGAAAAAGATGCGGAGGCACATCCCGTTCAACAGTTTTCAAAATGGTGGGATGAAGCGGTAAACTCAGCAATTGATGAAGTGAATGCGATGACACTCGCCACTGCTTCATCTGACGGAGTGCCTTCGGCAAGAATAGTGTTATTAAAAGGGTTTGATAACGGCGGCTTTACTTTTTTTACTAACTATAACAGCTTTAAAGGCCAGCAGCTTGCTGAAAACCCAAAGGCCTGCCTGGTTTTTTTCTGGAAAGAATTAGAAAGGCAGGTTCGCATTACGGGGCTGATTGAAAAAATAAGCCCACATGTCAGTGATGAATATTTTAACTCCAGACCAGCAGGTAGCCAAATGGGAGCAGCAGCATCGCCACAAAGCCAGGTAATTGAAAGCAGGGAATGGTTAGACAATCATTATAAAGAACTGGAAAGTAAACTGGGGGGCAAACAATTGCAGCGGCCACCACATTGGGGCGGTTATATTGTAAAGCCTGTTATTATTGAATTTTGGCAGGGTCGGCCCAGCCGCTTGCATGACAGGCTGCAATATACATTGGTTGAAAACGGAAGCTGGAAGATTGAACGCCTGGCTCCTTAATAATAGCATCAAGTAAATAAAATACGGTAAGTACCTTATTCACTTGATCTACCTTAATTTATTATCAGGCTTTCTTAGTAGCAGCTTTTTTAGCAGCGGCTTTCTTAGCAGTACTTGGTGTAACTGGTCTGCTTTTGCCAAAAGAACCTTTAAAACGTTTGCCTTTAGCAGTTTTTTTATCTCCTCTTCCCATAAAATTGATTTTTAATTAGCGTAAAAATTAGATTAATAATCCCTGTAAAAAAAACTCCTTCCCGGTTCGCCTGAGACGAGACGGAATGGAGCTTTTCTAATGCAGTACATAACTGTAGTTACATTTTGGCCGAAAGTTCTTTACCGGCTTTAAATTTAGCAACTTTTCTTGCTTTGATTTTAATTACTTCACCAGTTTGCGGATTGCGGCCATTACGGGCAGCTCTTTTAGATACGGAGAAAGTGCCAAAGCCAACCAGGGTAACTTTGCCACCACCTTTTAATGTTTTTGTAACTGCCTCTACGAAAGAATCCAGTGCAGCATTTGCCTGTGTTTTAGTGATGCCGGCATCATCAGAAAGTTTTGCGATTAATTCAGCCTTGTTCATGGTTTGAAATTTTTTAATGTTTTAGTAACGGCAACAAATTTAACGGCTTTTTCATTCCGGCAAAATATTTTATTCATCTTTTCCGGATTAATAAATCAGCCAGAAACCGCATGGGGAAAGGTTTTGGAGGAAAAATACAAAAAATAAAAAATAAAATTTTTTTTGGTGAAATGCTGAAAGCCTTTACAGCTAAGGGTTTTAAAGACATGTGGGCAAATGCTTGCCAGTGGCGGGTTTGGAAGGAATATACAACTGTTCCGCCAAAGGAAGGATTAAATTATTCTTTTGCACACTCAATGCACAAGCTGCATTACTGAACGAAAGGCGATGAATTTATTGCCCCATTTATCCATTCCTTTCTTCCTCATTTCGTCAGAAAATTGTTCAATATAGTGGTTGTATAAGGCTTTGCTTTCTGCATGATACTGTACAGCATAAGTGATGCCTTCTGTGTCATCAGCTTCCAGCAGATGCAGAATAGTAGCATGTGTAAAGCAGCCAGTGGCAATTATATCAGGAATATGTTCATCTTTTAACCAGGTAAGCCATGCGGCTGCAATGGAATGATCAACTTTAATAGTGACGTTGTAGATAATCATCGCAACTTATAATTTAACATCTATGTAAATAGGACAATGATCACTATGCTTCACATCAGGATAGATCTCTGCATCTTTTAAATTCTTTTTTAATGGAGTTGTTACAGTAATATAATCAATCCGCCATCCTTTGTTTTGTGCTCTCACTGTGGGAAACCGCTGGCTCCACCAGCTATAGCGGTGTGGTTCGGGATGAAACTCACGGAATGTATCTACCCAATCATTCGCAATAAATTTTGTCATCCATTCTCTTTCTTCTGGTAAAAAGCCGGATGATTTTTTATTTCCCTTTGGGTCATGGATGTCTATTTCATTGTGGGCAATATTATAATCGCCACAAAGAATAAGTTTGGGATATTTCTTTTTCAGTTTGTTCAGGTAACTATTAAATTCATCTAACCAGCCGTATTTAAATATTTGTCGTTCATCCCCACTGGTGCCAGATGGAAAATAAGCATTGATAAGCCGCACATCTTTAAAGTCCAACTGAATCACTCTTCCTTCATCATCACTTACTTTATGGCCTGTACCATATTGAACATTATCAGGTTTTATTTTGGTAAACACTGCTACACCACTGTATCCTTTTTTTTGTGCACTGTACCAGTAATGATGAAAACCCAACTCTTCCAATTGTTTTACATCTACATCACCCTGTGTGGCTTTTGTTTCCTGTATGCAAATCACATCTGCAGGATTTGTTTTTAACCAATCAATAAATCCTTTTTTAATCGCTGCCCGGATGCCATTAACATTGTATGAAATTATTCTCATGATAAAACTTTATAAAATTTAGCAGAGTATTGTATAACTTTTCTTCTCCCCTTCCCCGAAAATATCGGGACAAGTAGGAATGGGGGGTATTATTGTTTAAATTGGACAGCAATTTACATTTTACTATGGAAGCATCCGAAAAAACAGCAATCAAAACTATTATTCCTTCGAAAGAACCTGTTTATCTAGATGGCCCTAAAAGCCGGGGCTATGAACTGGGTTTTGCCTGGCGGGTTTTCTGGCAATTTCTTAAAGGTTTCAGGCACCTGCACTTTATCGGGCCATGTGTTACCGTATTTGGTTCCGCAAGATATAAGGAAGATCATCCTTACTATATTAAAGCAAGAGAATTTGGAAAGAAGATTGCAGCATCAGGGCTTACTACCATGACAGGCGGCGGCCCCGGCATTATGGAAGCTGCGAACCGGGGTGCTTTCGAAAATAATGGTAAATCAATCGGGTGCAATATTCAGTTGCCATTTGAACAGCAGATAAATCCCTATGTACAAAAATCAGTAACGTTTGAACACTTTTTTGTTCGTAAAGTGTTGCTGGTAAAATATTCCTACGCCTTCGTTATCATGCCAGGTGGCTTTGGCACGATGGATGAATTTTTTGAAATACTAACCTTAATACAAACCAAATCGGTTACCAATTTTCCTGTTGTGCTGTATGGAAAAGAATACCATAAACCACTAATGGAGAATATTGAATGGATGGCAGAGCAGGGTACTATTTCAAAAGAAGATATGAACCTGGTGCTGCTGACAGACAGCATTGATGAGGCAATGGAACATATTGGTAACTATATCAACACCAATTATAAAATAAAACCCCGAAAACGTTTCTGGTGGTTGTTTGAAAAAAGGTGATATTATTGTAAAAATTATTTTAATGGATGGAGTTACGGTTCTTGGCTATGCTGCCTGTGCAGTAACAGCACTTACATTTTTACCACAGGTTATAAAAACCTGGAAAGAAAAATCAGCTAAAAATGTTTCTTTAATGATGTTTATAATAGCATTCATCAATGAAGTGATGTGGATAGCTTACGGGGTATTAAGGAATGATATGGTTATTATTGTTACGAATGTCATTATGATAGTAATGTGTTCTATAATGATTTCATTAAAACTCCGTTACAAATAATGGCTGGTATCAATACGATTATTTTTGATTTGGGTAATGTGTTAATTGACTGGAATCCTCTTCATGTTTTCGGCGAAAACTA
>JAYVKT010000082.1:0-3392 GCA_043768195.1 Chitinophagaceae bacterium
AGGGTATCTTTTTTTAAGTCATAAACAAAAAAGCGATTTTGTCCCGAAGCAAGACTCATATCAATCAGGAAGCAGGTGGTTTCATTGTACCCCTTTAGCTTTGCAAATAATTTTGCTGCGGCTGCTTTTTGCTCCAGCTTTTCTAAGGTTTTGTTGGATAACCGGCGAGTAGCTTCCTTTTTATCAACATGCAAAGCCACCTTTTTTTCCCAGTCTTTAGTATTCGAAAACCATCTCGTCTCAGACGAGACAACAATAACTATTGCCGAAAGCAGTAACAAACGGATAATTTTCATGTAACAGCGGTTGAGTTTGTGTGAGATGCTTACTCAACGAAAATCCATATGAATGATTTTTAAGTGGTCGTTAAAGGTTTCTGAAAATGACTCAGAACCTCCAGCCGGCATAGAGTTGTACTACATTGTTTTTTACAAACTCCTTTGGAATGAAATCAGGTGATCCGCCGCCTATGGGCTGTTCTTTATTGATATTGTTCAGGCTTACGTTGATGCGTCCACCAATAAAGAAACCACTAATGGGTGACACTTCTGCACCACCCACAAGTCCATAATCAAAGCGGTTAAAATAATTAAAAAGAGAACCTCCGCTGCTGCCACCGGCACTATCCACTTGTGCATTCAATAAAAAGGCCGCCTGCCCGCCTGCATGCAATTGAAATTTTTTAGTAAAATTTAAGGTGATGAGTTGAGGCAGCAACAAATAGTCGAGATTTACATTTCCCGTATTGGTGCTTGTTTTATAATCATATCCCTGCCTTGATAAAATGATTTCTGACCTGAAGCCCAATAATTTTTTCTTTCCGGGTGAAAAATATCCGCCAATCATGTATCCGGTTCGGCTGTTATTATTAAAGCCTGAAACATCAGTAATATTAGCGAAGTTGAGACCAGCTTTTATACCAATACCAAGTTGAGCATTAGAAGTAAAAGGGAGAAGCACAAATGCTAAAAATATTCTTTGCATACCTAAAAGTAAGAAATATGCAACAACTTGTTTTAGTATGTTGCTTTGATATCCTTTAGATAAAACCTATCATCCTTGTTTTCCCTTTTATCGCCCCTGTACCGGCTGAAAGTGAAAACATTATACCGGGCAGTTGTTAAAAATACATCCGGCAAATCTGCTATTTTTTTGCCATTGTCAATAACCACCACCTCATTCCCTTTGCTTTATAGTTGTAATTTTTGTACCAGTTTTCTCTTTTAAAAATCACCCAACCTTTTTCAGCACCAGGTAAAAATCCATGAAACCTTTGGCGGCTGATAGCTTTATGTCTTTCCCGTTTCTTGTTACGGCCTGCTGTAATACAAAAGGTATTCTTTCACGAATAACAATTTCTGTTTGCCCTTGTTTAAAATTGCCTGTAACAAATTCCCAGTCACCGCCTGTGTTAACGTATTTATAGTCCCGGAAATCGTGGCGGGTGTTCATTTCTTTTATTACCGTATCTTTTTTCGCCGGGCGAAAAGTGGTGATGATGTATTGCTCTTTGCCACCTTTCAGGTCATAGTTCACATACGGAACAGCAAAGCTGTATTTACCTTCTGTATGGTCAATCTGCATATCGCAGTTGAACATCCAGCCCTTTATCCATTCACTGCCCGAAGAAAGGGTCATTGTTTTTTCAATAGTGCCGGTAATGCCACTAACGGGAGTGGCAGCATGTGGTTCCAGAGACTTCACTAATACATCTACATTAGAAAAACTGGAACTTGTTCCCGAACGGATCCAGCTTTCCCAGCGGGTAGCGTTGTATTTGTCTGGCTGATTTACCCGTATTGCTCCCCTTACTTCCGTAGGAAATTCAATATAGCCGGAGTAGGTGCAGTTGGCTTTTACACTGTAGTAGGTTTTGTAAGGGTCATTTTTTGCTGTTGAGGTATCATCAAAATTAATCTGATAAACATACTGGCCCGCCCATCCTTTTTTGATAGTGGGTTTATAATCAATTGCCGGAAGTTTCATTTCCGGAAGTGCCTGCGTTTGTGCAAATGATAACATTCCATGCAGGAGAATAGCTGAACATAGTAAAAGAGTATGCAAAAGCTGAAAATATTTTTTCATTTGTAATTGTTTTAGTTAATTAAGTAAAGCATGGTTCTTTTTTATTTTTACTTCTTTATTTGTAAGTACCTACTTTCTTTTTAAGTTTGTTTTTCTTTGGGGTCGCCGATTTTATATTGGTTACCGGCAAAATAATCCCAGTCGGTTTTAAAATTTGCCTTTGGGTCTCTTGTAGCTTGCTGTGCCGGCCATAGCTGTAATTGACAAAATGAGTGACCATCTTTTTTCTCCAAAACAACTCTTTTTGTTTTTTCTTTTATTGTAAACCCGGTTGGTGATGAACAGGATAAAATATCAAAGCGTTGGACTGACTGTGCACTGGAGAAAACCGTTATTGTGCTAAGGAATACTATGAGCAGAGTTGCTTTCATTCTATTTGGAGTATGAATATTTTAGATAATTTTTATTCTATATATGTGATAAAAATTTTTACTGTTTGCCCGGCTACAAAGGCACAATCGAAAGGTATCGGTGGCGCTACTACAGATACATCAGTGTCGGTAACCAACAACTGATAGGTAAACCCTGCACCTAACCAAAAACCCGGCTTTACCTTACCAGAACTCCCGGCAACTGTTGCAAGGGCATCTATGCTAACTATTTTTGAGCTGTTACTTAACCCATGGTGATAATTAGCAATCCCCAAAGCAGGTACAGTGCCCACTATTATCTTTGTTTTTATTCCCGGGCTTAACTCTCCAAGCCTGGTAAACCCGTTAATAGTAACATTTTTGGCAGCTTCAATATCACCACTTGAGGTACTCATCCTTAAGGCCCACCCTGCTCCGGCATCACCATATAATCCAAATACATCTTCATTTTCCATTCCAATAAACCCCCTTAGCTGGGTATTAAGTGAGTTATTAAACCAGATACCTGCAGTAGCTCCGTCTGCCCGTATATGTATCCTTCCTTTTACATCTAATCTGTAAGCAGGATCGTTGTTCCCGATACCAACATTGCCGTCCCCTTTTATCCTTACCAGTTCAGTTGAAGATGAAGCACCTGAACCAGAATAAAAAACATGGTCATCACTTGAAGAAGGAGTCTGATACCTCAATGTAAACCCATTGATGCCAAATCCATAAAACTGGTGATCATTATTGGCTGTTTCCCATAACACAAATCTTCTGTTGGCGGCTACATTTCCAAGTTGTAAGCTTGCGTTGGGTGTGACAGTGCCTATTCCAACATTGCCATTGCCCTGTATTCTCATTAACTCTGTTGATGCCGCAGCATTTAAGCCTGCAAAAAATTTATGTGATGAACCAGTGCTATTTATCTGGTACCTGAGTTCACCGCTGTTT
>JAYVKT010000083.1:0-7053 GCA_043768195.1 Chitinophagaceae bacterium
GTGATGACAGTGGTAAGTTTAGCACAGCTTTGTCTTGCCACCATGGTTGCGGGTATTTATATTTTTGGCTCGAAGATGGGATCTAACCCATTTATTTTATTAAGAGATTCGGGTGTGCTGGATAATGCACCTGCCCTTCATATAAACGGAGATGTGAGCCTGGGGCTGCGACAGGATTTTATGCTCTCCATTAAAGATGGTAACGATCTAAACCCTTTGTTGCAGAATTACTGGATGGTTATTCATCCGCCGGTTCTTTTTCTTGGATTTGCTTCTACCATTGTTCCCTTTGCATTTGTGGTAGCTGGTTTATGGAAAAAGCAATACGGCGAGTGGACAAAACAGGGGTTGCCCTGGGCTTTATTTTCTGCTGCTATACTTGGTGTAGGAATTATGATGGGTGCCATGTGGGCTTATGAGTCCCTTACTTTTGGTGGCTACTGGGCATGGGATCCGGTGGAGAATGCTTCGCTGGTGCCGTGGTTAGTATTAATATCCGGCATACATACATTACTTATTTATAAACACACCGGTTATTCATTAAGGGCTACCAATTTGTTTTTCATCCTTAGTTTCGGTTTTATTCTCTATTCCACCTTTCTTACCCGAACCGGTATTTTAGGAGACACTTCTGTGCATGCTTTTACCGGTGAAGGAAATACACTTAAAGTTCATCTGCTGTTAATGATGGCATTTTTTCTTTTGCCGGCATTTATTCTCTTTTTTACCCGTTACAGAGAAATACCCTCTATTCAAAAAGAAGAAAGCAGCTCATCAAGGGAGTTTTGGATGTTTATTGGCTCATTGGTTTTCTTTTTATCGGCACTTGTTATTATCGGCAGAACATCTTTGCCCGTAGTTAATAAAATTTTAGGCACCAAAAATGCCCCTTCGCAAAATGAGGAATTTTGGTACAATCAAATACATGTTTTTGTAGCAATCATTATTGCTTTGCTAACTGCCGTAACACAATACCTGAAATACAAAGAGACTTCAGCAAAATATTTTTTGAAAAAAATAGCAGCCCCGACTATAGTTGCTGCTGTTGCTGCCACACTGATACTGGCTTTTGGAAAAATTAATTATGAAAAAGAAGGTGCCGGTTTTATGGCCGCAATCTGGATTGCAGTTGCCTGCAGCATTTACACTATTACAGCTAATGCTGCTTATATCTGGCTGGGCATAAAAGGAAAACTAAAGCTATCCGGCGGCTCTGTTTCCCATGTTGGTTTTGGAATGGTGTTGTTGGGCATCTTGATTTCGTCGTCTAAAAAAGAAGTACTTTCTAACAACATTAGTGGCATTCCCGCCCCATTGAATAAAGATGAAGACCCGAGAGAAAACCTTACCCTTGTAAAAGGCCTTACCGTTGATATGGGTAAATATTCACTTACTTATGAAGGCGATTCAGCTCACCCCAAAAAGCAGTTGTCGTATTATAAAGTAAGGTTTAAGAGCAAAGATGGAAAAGAAGAATTTGTACTCACCCCTAATTCATTTGTAAACTACAAAGGCAACGAAGGGCTGATGTCTAACCCCGATGCCAGGCATTACTGGAACCATGATGTGTTCACTTATATTACTTCTATCTCCAACCCTGATAAAAAAGGCGACACTATCACTATTAAGCCTAATAACCTGAGGCCTGGTGACTCGTTGTTTTATTCCAGTGGCTTTATCATTTTACAGGAAGTTAAAAAATCAACAGACAGCCTTCCTGTTGAGCTATTTGGCAAAAACGGCAGTCTGCATGAGGCCCGGCTAAAAATTCATTCAAAAACCGGCTCTGTTTATTCTATAGCCCCAAAGTTAGCCGTTGCCAAAGGCGAAATTCTGGCGTTGCCTGATACCCTGATAGCTGAGAGCCTGATACTTCAATTGCAAAAAGTAAATGCTGACAGCAGTATAGTTCTTGGTGTAAAGGAGTCTAATTCGGTTATGGATTACATCACATTAAAAGCCTATAAATTCCCATTCATTAATCTGCTTTGGGCGGGGGTAATAATTACAGCTATCGGCATCACCATCAGTATGGTACGGCGCATAAGATTAAACCGCAACGGCGGGACGGCGTCATAATTTTGGCTTTTTTCAAACAGCATCTCCTGTAGTTTTGCTGTCAGGTATTTATAGCAAAGCGAAGGAATTCTGCTTTGGTATAGAAAATGCCAACCCTGTGTTCTAATTTTACAGCGCAATGCATTGTTCCGGACGATATAGTAAGCAATTAAAACTTATACTCCCTCTCTTCTTATTGGGGGCTGGTAATCTTTTTGCCCAGATTGAACTCCCTGTTCCGGTTGCAGACTCTACTGAAGCTGCCCTGCGGCTTATGAAAGAACAACGAAAAAAATGGGGGCCAAATGATACGGTTCTTGTGCCGGCTATATTTTACCAGAACGAAATAGTAAACTATAAAGAAGAACAGATGGTTTGGATTTCTAAACTATCTCCCGAAAAGCTGGCTAAGTTCATCGAAGAATGGACAAGGCTCCGCAATGCAGTCTATGTCGTTTATCCGTATGCAAGAATTGCCGGAGGCACTATTAATGACATAAATAAGAACCTGGCAAATGTGAGCAATAAAAAAGAACGGAAGTCATATATCAAATCAAGGGAAAAAGATTTGAAGAAAGAATTCAGTGATCCACTTTCTAATCTTTCTGTTTACCAGGGAAAAATATTAATGAAACTTATTAACCGGCAAACAGGGAACAGTTGTTATGAAATAATCAAAGAATATAAAGGAGGCCTGAATGCCCGGTTTTATCAGACGGTAGCCTGGTTTGTAGGTGGCAGCCTTAAACAGGATTGGGATATGAAAGAAAATAAACTTGACCGGCAGATAGAGAATATTGTAAAAGAGATAGACGGAACCTGGTATAATAATCCATACCGCCAATAATCTCTGGATGCTGATTACAGGTAACTGGTTAACCTCCGATAGTACTGAATTTATTTCCATTGCATATCTTTATCCGACACAAATAAGCTGGTGCAGCAGTACTTGAACCCTTCAACCAGCAACCAGCTACAAGAAACCAGTAATATGAAATTAGACATTCTTGCCATTGGCGTTCATCCGGATGATGTTGAATTGGGTTGTTCGGGAACCCTTATCAATGAAAGAAAATCGGGGAAGAAAACCGGTATCGTTGACCTTACACAAGGTGAACTGGGAACAAGAGGAACCATTGAAACCCGTTACAATGAAGCCGCTAATGCTGCCATGATAATTGGTGTGCAGGTAAGAGAGAACCTGAAAATGAGGGATGGCTTCTTTGAAAATGATGAAGAGAACAAGTTAAAACTCATTGCAGCCATTCGCAAATACCAGCCGGATATCGTTATCGGCAATGTGCTGCATGACCGCCACCCCGACCATGGCCGTGCCGGTAAAATGATTGCTGATTGTTGCTTTCTTTCAGGGCTTGCTAAAATAGAAACTAAAGATGAAGCCGGACAAGCACAACAAAAATGGCGGCCATCGTATGTGTTGCACTACATACAGGACTGGTATCATGAACCGGACTTATTAATTGACATCAGCGATGTATTTGAACAACGGATGAAATCAATAGAAGCTTACGCTACACAATTTCACACCACAGACGGAAGTACAGATGGACCGCAGACCTATATCTCCACTCCCGATTTTTTAGAAAGTGTAGTTGCAAGAGCAAGAATGTTTGGCAAACGTATCGGGGTGAAATATGCCGAAGGTTTTATCAGTGAAAAAAAGATTGGTATCCGTCATCTTGATGCGTTGATACAAAATGAAACGTAAACAAATGTTTGTATTTAGCTTTTTACTAAAAGATTAAACAAAATCTGCCCTTTAACTATAGCAAACGGTTGCCCTATTTTTCCCTTTCTTTCTGGCATAGATAGTTTACCTTTGTTTTTCTGAAAAAGCAGTCTATGGCAAGTCCAAAATTCTCAACCGTATCACAATCTTTTCATGGCGAATTAAAAAAAAGGATTAGTGATTATTTTAAACAAGCCGGTAAGTCTTCTACCGGTAATTTTTCATTGTATTTTAAAGCCATAGTGCTGGTACTTAGTTTTGTAGCTGTTTACATTCACCTTGTATTTTACACACCAACAATATGGCTTGCTATTACAGAGTGTATCGTTCTTGGTGGGTTAACTGCCGCTATTGGTTTTAATGTAATGCATGATGGGCTGCATGGCAGCTTCAGCCGCTACAAATGGGTAAATGAACTGGCGGGTTTATCATTAAATTTTCTCGGCGCCAATAATTTTATGTGGCGTTCAAAGCATAATATCATTCATCACACTTACACTAATATCGAAGGCATTGATGATGATATAGAAGCCAAGCCCCTGCTTCGTCTTTGCGAAACACAAAAATATTACAAGATTCACCGGTTTCAACATTGGTATTTCTGGTTAGCTTATTCATTGCTTTATATCTGGTGGGTTTTCTTTACTGATTATAAAAAATATTTCCTTGGAAGAATTGGCCCTACATCGCTTACCAAAATGAGCATCGGTGACCATCTTTCTTTCTGGGGTTTTAAATTATTGCATGCCTTTATCTTTATGGCAGTACCTATTTACACATTAGGCTTCTCCACCTGGGTAGTTGGCTTTTTAATTTATGGTATGTTTACCGGAGTTGTGTTAAGTATTGTTTTTCAACTGGCACATACAGTGGAAGAAACACATTTTCCGCAGGCTAATGCAACTACCGGAAGAATGGAAGATGAATGGGCTATACATCAGTTAAAAACCACTGCTAATTTTGCTACCCGTAACCGTTTAATCTCCTGGTGGGTAGGCGGATTAAATTTTCAGGTAGAGCATCACCTTTTTCCAAGAATATCACATGTGCACTATCCCGAAATAAGTAAGATAATCAAGAAGGCCTGCCAGGACTTTGGAATGCCTTATATAGAATATCCAAAAATGAGGCTGGCACTGGCCTCTCATATATCTCACCTTAAACATCTCAGCAGGAAATAATACCGTTTTGTATTAAATAATTTAAAGGAGTCAGGTGGCTCCTTTTTTATTGCTTTTCTGCAAGACTGTCTGCTTAAAACAAATAGCTTTTCCACAAATAAACTTCTATATTTTGCTGCTATGTGAAAGCAGTTTAATTTACACCGCATTTTAATGCCACCACTTAATATGGTTAACCTCTCGAACTACAACCCCAACAATGTCAGTAATCCTAACAACAACATTTTTGGATTGCCGACCAACGAAGAAGATGCCCGGTTGATTATCGTACCTATCCCCTGGGAAGTAACCGTTAGCTATGGTGCAGGAACGGCAAGGGCACCTGAAGCCATTTTCAGGGCCAGCATGCAGGTTGACCTTTTCGACCCCGAATTTCCTGATGCATGGAAACAAGGTTTTTATATGCGGCCAACCGACCGTAAAGTTTTAATGAAGAGTGATTACCTGCGTAAAGAAGCTGAATTATACATTGACTATATCTCCAAAGGGGAAGATGTGTCTGCCAATCAGTTTATGTGTAAAACACTAAAAGAGGTAAACGAAGGTGGTATTTTTATGAATACCTGGGTGTATGATCAGACAAAAGTATTACTCGAAAAAAACAAATTAGTTGGTTTAGTGGGTGGTGACCATAGCGGTCCGCTTGGTTTCTTTAAAGCCATCGCTGAAAAACATGGAGAATTTGGCATACTTCAAATAGATGCACACTGTGATCTGCGGTCTGCTTATGAAGCATTTAATTATTCGCATGCCAGCATTATGTATAATGCGTTGGAAGAAATTCCACAGATAGAAAGGTTGGTACAGGTAGGTATAAGAGATTTTGGAGGCGATGAATGGGAATATATAAAGAACAGCAACTTCCGGGTGATAGCCTATTTTGATAAAGAAATAAGGAACCGCCAGTTTGAAGGGCAAACTTGGAAACAGATAGCTCAGGAGATAGTGGACAAGCTTCCACAAAAAGTTTTTATCAGTTTTGATATTGATGGTCTTGACAGAAAGCTTTGCCCATTCACCGGCACACCAGTACCCGGTGGTTTTGAATTGGAGCAAGTCTTTTACCTTTTCACTCAACTTTTAAAAAGCGGCAAAACCATTATTGGTTTTGATTTGAATGAAGTGGGCATTGGTGGAGATACTGATTGGGATGCCAATGTGGGTGCAAGGGTGTTGTATAAGTTGTGCAACTTATTGGTGACAAGTAATAGTTAAGATGAAGCAGTTTGAAATTGCGTTGAAAAATGAAAAGCTGAGGCAATACGAAAGGATTGCTTTATTTTTTATACTTATCAATCTTGCATTTTTTATTTTCATAGCTATTTCGTCTGAAACAAAAGCTTCCCGGATACCTGTTATTGGAAGTTCAGTATTAATTATTCTTGCATTAACAATTGATTACTTCTTAGTTTCTATTAAAAACAACGAAGGCTCCCCTTATAAATTAGCGGCTGAGTATGTTATTACTATGACATGGATTCAGATGGAATACTGGTGGATTGCAATACTATGTTTTTTACTGGGTTTTCTATATCAATCAGCGAAAAGGCCGTTACTTGTAAGTGTACTGAAAGAAAAAATTTCATACCCTTCCTTTCCAAAGAAAAATATCAGTTGGGCTGAATTAAACAGCATGATTTTGAAAGACGGTTTGCTCACCATCAATTTCAAAAACGACAAGTTTATCCAACAACTTATTGATGAAACAAAGACAGTAGTAAATGAACAGGATTTTAACGACTTTTGCAGCCAGCAATTGAATAAATGAGTTTACAACAATCCCCATACATCCTTTACTCCGACGGGAAGGGAAATATTTTTGAAGACACTTCTTTATACACCACAGGCCGAACTGGTTGGGATGCAGTGGAAGTGCCCTACGACGAGTGGATTGAACTACCCAATGGCGGTTCGCTATACGAATTACCCGGACGAAGAGGCATTGGCATTGATGTAGCAACCGGCGACATGAGACTATGCGATAAAGGATGGGCGGTGGCGGCTTTCATTCCACCTGCACATACCGGTTTTTATATTTCAGCTTATGAAAGTGCAGCCGACTCC
>JAYVKT010000084.1:0-4502 GCA_043768195.1 Chitinophagaceae bacterium
ATAAATTATCAACCCAGGAAGCGGCAAGAGATTTAAGGTATAAGTGGTTTGAAGAGTTAGTCTGGAGCCAAGAGCCAGGAATCAAAACCAGAAGCTTTCTTTTAACTGCTCATCATGCAGATGATAACAGCGAGACTGTGTTAATGAATTTTTTCCGTGGAACCGGTTTGCACGGGTTAACAGGAATCCCTGTTTCTATTAATTATATCCGCAGACCTTTATTAACCTTCTCCAAAGAAGAACTACTTGAATTTGCCAAAGCAAACAAACTGGAGTTTGTAGAAGATTCTTCCAATCAATCATCTAAATACACCCGAAATTTTTTCCGCAATGAATTAATTCCTGCCATCAGTAAAGTATATCCGCAGGTAAAAGAGAATTTACAGGACAATATTAAGCGGTTTAAAGAGATTGAAAAATTATACCATCTTTCTGTTGCAGCACTCAAACAAAAGCTGTGCAAACCTAAGGGTAATGAGGTGCATATTCCCTTTCGGCAGTTGATGGGGTATGATAATAAAGCGTTGATTTATGAAATTATTTCAGACTATGGCTTTTACGAAAAGCAGGTTGACGAAGTGATAAAACTGGCTGAAAGTGATTCGGGAAAGTATATCCAGTCGCCTGTGGGCAGTTATCGGATCATTAAGCACCGGCATTGGTTTATTATCAGCCCGGTTGTTACATCAGAATCGCAGAATATTATTATGGAAGCAGGAGATGAAGAAATCTTTTTTTCTTTAGGAACTCTTCGCATTGAGAGAACGTCAAACCTATCCTTCGATAAACTCAGGACTCAAACCTCAAACGAATCGGTATCATTGGACGCAAAAGAATTAAAATATCCTTTATTGCTCCGCAAAGGAAAAACCGGCGATTATTTTTATCCATTGGGAATGAAGAAAAAAAAGAAACTAAACCGTTTCCTGATTGACCAAAAATTATCGAAGACGGAGAAAGAAGATGTTTGGGTGATAGAAAGTAATCAACGTATTGTATGGGTGGTTGGTCACCGTATTGATGATAGGGTTAAGATTACCGACACTACAAAAACGGTGCTTCAGTTTCAACTAATCCCTGCCAAATAAGCTTGGTTTTTTCAGTTCTTCTAGTATAATTTCCAATAAGTAGGGCTGCATGGCTGCTATCAGCGCAATGGTAAAGCCAAGACCGAACAAAGCTCCCCATAAGTGTGCATCATGATTAATGTTATCGCCACCTTTTTTGGACATTGCCACACAGTAAATAATATACAACACAGCATAAACAAAGGAAGAAATTTTTAGTGCACCATACAGGTAGATACTGCTCCAGGGATTAAATACAATGGCTGCAAACACAACAGCAGACACTGCACCCGATGCACCAAGGCAATGATAATTGTAATTATCTTTTTGTTTGATATAGGTTGGCAGATCAGAAGCAATCAAACCGAGAAAGTATAGTGACAGGTAAGCAATATTTCCACCAAGGCCAAACATGGAAAAATAGACTTCAACTACTTTACCAAAGAAAAACAAAGTAAACATGTTGAAGAACAAGTGCATGTAATCTGCATGAATAAAACCACTGGTAATGAAACGATAAAACTGATTATATCTTTTAACCCCATACGGCCACATAATTGTTTTGGATAACACATCCTGATTATTCATTGCAATCAACGATATGATGATATTGGCAGCAATCAGCGCAAAGGTGACAGGAAAGTCTTGTATGTTCATGCGATAAAAATAAGTGGTTTAACTTAATCAGCTATGATGATATTTTTCATTGCGGAGAATAGTGCAGGCCCGGTACACCTGTTCTGCAAGAATCAGCCTGACTAATTGATGAGGGAAAACCAGTTGTGATAAACTCCATTTGTAATCGGCCCTCTTCATCACCTCCTCATCAATACCATAGGCCCCACCAATCAAAAAAACAAGATGCTTTGTACTTTCATTTGCCCTTGCCTGAATGAAGTTGGCAAGGCCTACAGAGTTTATTTGTTTCCCTTTTTCATCCAGCACTATCAGGTAATCATCTTTACTCAGCCAGTTTAGTATTGTTTCTCCTTCCCTTTTTTTCAAATCTATTTCACTGAGGGTGGCTGCATTTTTTGGAACAGGAATTATATTCCAACCTGCTTTGAAATACCTGCCAATTCGTTTTGTAAATTCTTCTACACCTTGTTTTATGTAAGGTTCATTTGCTTTTCCAATTGACCAGAAGGAAATCTTCATACTGCAAGTTTAGATTAGTACAATAGAAAAGCTGTCTCAAAAGTATCTTAAAAATTTTCTCGCAAAGACGCAAAGTCGCAACAGTTGATTCTAAATATAGTGTTTCTTTGTGGCTGATGTCTTTGCGTGAAATAAGGACTTCTGAGACAGCCACTTGATTTTTAAAATCCTTTTTTCGTTTCTTCCTTAATCTGAACCTCGGTTGTTTTACCATATTTTTCAGCAATCTTTTTTATATCTGCCGATTTACCAACGAGCACAAACTGCAATTTGTCTTTAGGAAAATATTTTGTAATTATTTGTTTTGCTTTTTCAAGGGTGAGACCATCAACATTTTTTTCAAAATTATTGATAAATGATTCATCAAAATTATACCAGAACATTTGTGTTAGTAGCCCTGCAAGCTGCCCGGCGGTTTCATAGCGGGGAGGAAATTGTCCTTTCACATAATTTTTGGCTGATGTTAATGATTTTTCATCAATGCCATCTTTATGAAGTTTGTCAATCACTTCTAATGTTTTATCAATCGCAGGTTCTGTTGTTTTACCGGCAGTAAAAGTGGAGATAACGAAACTGCCTCCGTTCTTTAATGCAGTAAAACGGCTGCTGGCTCCATAGGTCAATCCTGTATTCACCCGCAACTCATCATTGAGCATAGAAGTAAAACGGCCGCCAAATAAAGTATTTACTACATCAATAGATACAAAATCAGGATTGTTTCTGCTTATGCCCGGGGCGCCGATATAGAATGTGGTTTCTTTTGCATCATCTTTATTGACCAGCAAAACATTGTTTTGTGTGGGGTTGCTGATAGGGTTCGCTGCTTTATTTTCCTGCGCCTTGCTTCCTTTTTTCCAACCGGCAAACAATGCGGTTAATTTAGCTTTCATTTCTTTGGCAGAGAAATCTCCGGCTACACTGATGGCAGAACCATCGGGGCGATAATTTTCCTGGTAAAATGTTTTCAGATCATTTGTTGTAAGAGTAGTAACAGTTGAAATTTTTCCCTGTATGATATTTCCATACACATGATCGCCAAAAAGCAGTTTATCAAAGTATGAACTGATTACAGACCGGGGGCTTTCTTTTTGTTGTTCAAGACTTACCAAAAGACGTTTTTTTTCTTTGCTAAACTCAGTTGTATCAAAAACAGGTTCCATCAGCAGGTCTTTGATGATGGCAAGAACTTTGTCTTTGTCTTTAGATGCAAATTTTGCTGAAAGTCCGGCAGATTCTTTGGAGGCAAATGTATTTACAGAAGCACCTGTAAAATCCAGTTCTTCGTCCAGTTTTACTTTAGTAAAATTGCGGGTGCCATGTTTTAGTGCAGTGGCGGTTAATGATGCCAGTCCGGATTTTTCTCCATCATATATAGCACCGGCAGGTAAAATGGCTGATACGC
The DNA here is from genome assembly GCA_043768195.1 of Chitinophagaceae bacterium. GTDB lineage: Bacteria > Bacteroidota > Bacteroidia > Chitinophagales > Chitinophagaceae > JJ008. Next base: position 3,628 of record JAYVKT010000084.1, read on the forward strand.
TTATTACAGGAACTTCGTGTTGTTCCATCAGAAAAATAGTTAGCCCGTTAGGTAATTTGAATTTTTCGTAGGGCGGCAATTTGTAACCCTGTGCAGATAATTTCAATGAAAAAAATGCAAGCAGAGCCGATATGATTAGTTGTTTTGTTTGTTTCATATTATTAATCCTCCACATTTGATTTTGATACACCAACTGTACGGCTACTTTTGGTAAAATATTTTTTAGCAACATTTTGAACATCAACTGCAGTTACTTTATTGTAATTGGCAGGAGCTTCAAACATTTTCCGGTAATCACCAAAGAACACTTCGTAGGTTCCGATATTATTTGACTTGCCGTTGATGGTCTCTACCTGTCCATAAAACTCCATCAGTTTCTGGTTTTTTATTTTTTGAAGTTCGGTTTCACTTATACCGGTTGTTTTTATTTTATCCAATTCTTCATAAATGGCTTTTTCCAAATCCATTTCAGAAATGTTTTTGTTGGTTACGGCATATATCTGGAACAGGGTTGGGTCAAAACTTTCGCCATAGCTGGAAAAGACCTGGGTGGCTAATTGTTTTTTATCAACCAGTGCAGCATATAACCGGGATGATTTGCCACTTGATAATATGGAGCTTAAGATATTTAATGCATAAAAATCTTCATGCTTAGCTTCTGGTGTACGATAGCCAATCAAAAGGTAAGGTGTTGCCACATTTTTTTGTACAACCACTCTTCTTTCACCTGTTTGTTGGGGTTCTGTAATATTTACTTTCGGTGGTGCCGGTTGTGCAGGTATGTGTTCCAGGTATTTTTCTGCAAGACGTTTTACATCATCCATTTTTACCCCGCCGGTTACTACTACTACACAATTGTTAGGGGCATAATAGGT
>JAYVKT010000085.1:0-3657 GCA_043768195.1 Chitinophagaceae bacterium
GACCAACCGGAGCTAAATGGAATAAAGAAAGAAGGAAATAAATGTATTATTGGCCCTTCGGTAACGGTGAGTGATTTAAAAGCCTCGCCAATATTTAATGAAGCAATTCCGGCATTTCATCGTTATGCGAAACTGGTTTCTTCTACACCTATCCGCAACATGGCAACAATAGCCGGGAATTTTATCAATGCTTCTCCGATTGGTGATTTTACAATTTTCTTTTTAGCATTGGATGCACAGCTAATATTGAGTGATGGAACAACTAAACGAGATTTGCCTTTACGAAAGTTGTACAAAGGATATAAAACATTAGATAAAAAACCGGAAGAGCATATTGAGCAAATTTGGTTTGAGCTGCCAGACAAGAATACACATTTCCATTTTGAGAAAGTAAGTAAACGAACCCATTTGGATATTGCCAGTGTAAATTCTGCTATTCGTTTACAATTGAATGGTGATGTAATTGAAAGTGCAGGCTTATCGGCTGGTGGTGTGGGGCCGGTGCCGATGTATTTACTAAAGAGTTCGGAGTTTTTAATAGGAAAGACAATAACCGAATCATTGGTGCAGGAAGTTATCGCAATAATGCAAACAGAAATATCACCTATCAGTGATGCAAGAGGAACTAAGGAATATAAAACACTGTTGCTCGGGCAATTGATAAAGGCTCATTTTATGCCCCTATCCCCTAAAGGGGAATTTAAAAACCCTGTAAATTGAAGACTACATATTCTATAGGCCAATTTCTATACTCCCCTTTCCCGAAATTATCGGGACAAGTAGGGGATGGGGGTATGAAGAATATAGATTCATACACCCATGTCCGTGGCGAGTCGGTTTATCTTGATGATATTCCGGTGGTAAATGGTACGCTGTATGCATCGGTATTTGATTCGCCGGTGGCGCATGGAAAAATAATATTGGTGAATACTGATGACGCATTGGCAATGCCTGGTGTAGTAAGAATTTTTACAGCTAAAGATATTCCCGGCGAAAATCAGATTGGCGGTATTATTCCCGATGAAGAGTTGTTAGCTTCTACCCACGTTCATTTTTGTGGAATGCCGGTTGCATTGGTTGTTGCCACTTCAGAAGAAGCCGCTAAAGCTGCTGTAAAAAAAATAAAAGCGGTGATTGAGCCATTGCCTATTATTACCGACCCAAGAGAAGCGAAAGAAAAAGGGGAGTTGATTATTCCGGCAAGAACATTTCAGATTGGCGATACAACAACAGCATGGAATCAATGCCAGCATATTTTTGAAGGCCGTACAGAAACCAACGGACAAGAACATTTATACATCGAAACACAGGGAGCTTATGCAGTGCCGCAGGAGAATGGTGCATTACGAATTTATTCTTCTACACAAGGGCCAACGCAAGTACAACGAACAGCAGCAAGAGTGCTGAATGTTTCCATGAATTTTATAGAAGTGGATACAACAAGATTGGGTGGCGGCTTTGGAGGTAAGGAAGACCAGGCCACTACCTGGGCGGTCATGTGTGCTTTGGCTGCTTATCATTTAAAAAAGCCGGTGAAGTATGCACTGCATCGTATGGAAGATATGCGGATGACAGGTAAGCGGCATCCTTATTCCTCCGATTTTAAAATCGGGTTGGATAAAGATTATAAGATTGTTGCTTATGAAGCTACCTTCTATCAAAATGCCGGTGCTGCTGCTGATTTGTCTCCGGCTGTGCTGGAACGGACTTTGTTTCATTGTACCAATTCCTATTTTATTCCGAATGTAAAAGCGACGGCTTATAGTTGCAGAACACATTTACCACCCAATACGGCCTTCCGTGGGTTTGGTGGCCCGCAGGGAATGTTTGTGATAGAAGCGGCAATTACAAAAGCAGCGGAGCAATTAAATATTTCTCCGTTGGTTATTCAACAAAAGAATTTGCTGAAAACAGGTGATGAATTTCCTTATGGTCAAATTGCACAAAGCGAAGCGAATGAATGCTGGGATAAAGCAGTTGGTTTATATGATTTAAAAAAATTGCAACGAGAAGTTGCTGATTATAATGTCAACAATAAACTTTCAAAAAAAGGGTTAGCGTTAATGCCAATATGTTTTGGTATTTCTTTTACCAAAACACTGATGAACCAGGCGAGGGCATTAGTGCATGTTTATACCGATGGAAGTGTAGGAGTAAGTACCGCTGGGGTGGAAATGGGGCAGGGCCTGAATACAAAAATATTACAGGTGGCCGCTGCTGTTCTTTCTATTGACCCAACTAAAATAAAAGTAAATACAACTAATACGTATCGTGTTGCCAATACTTCTCCCACTGCTGCCAGTGCTTCCTCTGATTTAAATGGTAAAGCAACTGAGATTGCCTGCCTGGCTATTTTGCAACGGTTAAAACAGGTGGCTGCTATAGAATTGAGTGCAGCGATTGATACGATTGAAGTAAAAAATGATTGGGTTTTTGTTGACGGAAAAAAAACAGAATGGAACTGGAATAAATTAGTAATGACCGCTTTTATAAAACGGGTGAGCTTATCTGAACATGCCCACTATGCACCGCCGGGTATTTATTTTGATGCTACAAAAGAAAAAGGACATCCGTTTACGTATCATGTGTATGGCACTGCCATTACTACTGTTACCATAGATTGCCTGCGGGGTATTTATGAAATTGATTCAGTAAAAATTGTACATGACTTTGGTAAAAGCATGAACCCGATAATTGATATTGGCCAGGTAGAAGGTTCGCTGGTGCAAGGCATTGGCTGGATGACGATGGAAGAATTACTATATGACAAAGAAGGAAAGTTGAAATCAAATGCACTGAGCACTTACAAGGTGCCGGATATTTATTCAGTGCCGAAACAAATTGATATTCACTTTTTAGAAACACAAAAAGATAACCTGGCGATTTTCAGAAGTAAAGCTGTAGGTGAGCCACCGCTGATGTATGGCATAGGTGCCTACTTTGCTTTGCATAATGCAGTAAAAGCATTTAATCCTGCGGCTGCTATTCCTTACGATGCGCCGATGACACCGGAGAAAGTGTTGATGAGTTTGTATAAAAAGTAGTGATAAACGGTTTGCTTACTCCATCTCAAATCGCTACCTTGATTTTCTTAAAATATTCATCATGATTTTTGTCTATATTTTTATCGGTCTTATTGTTTCACTGTTAATTATAGCCGCCCTGCTGCCAAAGGTTTTTAATATTGAAAAAACAATTGTAATTACCAAACCGGTGAACGAGGTGATGGACAAGGTAAGTGACCTGAATTATTACAGCCAGTGGAATCCGTGGCAGCAAAGCGACCCAACTACAAAAAAAGAAATTACTGGTACTCCAAAAAATCCAGGACATAAATATTCCTGGGAAGGAAAAAAAGTAGGAATGGGCAGTTTAACGCTTAACAATATTGATGATAAACATATTCATTTCGATTTAGAATTTTTAAAGCCCTGGAAAAGTAAAGCGAAAGACAACTGGCTGTTTGAACAGTGGGGCAATGGTGAAACAAAAGTTACCTGGCAAAATAGTGGTGCATTACCCTGGCCTATTGCCCGGCTTATGGGGCCTATGCTGAATAAAAGTTTGAGTAAACAATTTGAGCAGGGGCTAAGTAATTTGAAGAAGATGGTGGAAGGGATAGGAAGTTAATTGGTGGATTAGTTTATTGGTTAATTA
>JAYVKT010000086.1:0-4277 GCA_043768195.1 Chitinophagaceae bacterium
CCCTTTTAACCACTTCACCCCGCTGTATCAAAACAGCCGCATTTGAATCTTCGAACAGGATATTGGTGACAGGATAACCTTTTTTAATCTTAGCATCTATTTCATCTTCAATGCTGTCTTTTTCATCCTTGCTTTCCCAATAACCAACATCAATACCCCAGAGTGTTTTCAGTATGCCGTCGGGTTTTATTTTGCTGCCTTTGGTGCCCATACAATAGACTTCCCTTACTACTTCATAATTATTTTTGTGAGCATAGTCATTCAGCAGCATCCAGAAATAGCTCTTGATGGTGTCTTCGTTCTTTGATTTACTGAATTGGATAGCCCTGTCGAGCTGGTTGTAGTATTGATTGATAAGGGCTTTTGACATGGAATGGGTTGTTACCCGAAAATAAGGATTGTTGGGGGAAAGAAAGGGTTCTACGAATGCTCCACCACCACCTTACTATTATCATACAAATCATACTTTACAAACACGGTGCAACCCGGCTGGTATTTCGGTAAGGAGGCTTCTGCTATTACACCTTTGGCTTTACCGGGAAAAGAAGGATAATTATCAGGGAGCACTTCCAGCTCCAATTCCACATAAGGATTGTTACCATTTACATTTACACCAAGTAGTGTAATTTTTTTGATGATGGCCCTGGCGGATTTGCCGGAAATAAGAATTACTTCATTGTCTTTTTGCATTTGCTCCAGTTCCGCTTTCATTGCATCTGGATTGGAGTGTGCAGGAATAGCAGAAGCAGATTGATTGCCACCGCTAAAATCAATTACTACATTCATTTCATTCTTTGGGTCAATTTTTACGGGAAGTTCCATGCCCGGTTGGTATGCTCCTGGATTTATTCTTGGTACCAGCACTCTGCACTGTGTAGTATATTTTTGACCAAAGTTGTTTTTTACTTCCAGTATCAATTTTACCTGTGGGCTATTATTAATTGTAACACCGGTATCTTTTACTTCCAGTATTCTTGCTGTGCCGGGCAACCCTGTTTTTTGCAAACGGCTTGCATTGATCATTGGTTTGAAAAAGAGACGATAGAATAAATAAAACATGCCACCAAAAAGAAGGAGCATGCCAATGCCCATATAAACACCCATGGAACCAGCAGTAGCAATGACAGCAATAACACCTGCCAGTAAACCGATGATGCCGCCGATAAGGCCAATCCAGATGCCTGCATTCATTTTCATTGTAAGAAAAGATTTGAAAGAGTAATTTAAATAAAATAGCCGGGAAGGAAATAAGACGGTAAGTAATATTGAAAATCTTTCCCGCCTTCCTTTCTTCCCGGCTAATAACGGCTTCTATTTATTCAATCGGTTTATACTCTTTAAATAAATTCAACTTCGTTCCTTCTACCTGCTGCCGGTATGCAGCCCATTTACCAGTAAAAAAATTATTAATCTTTTGAAGTGCCTGTGCAATTGCTGATTCGGCATTGCTTACTAATTTTTCTTCCTGTGCGCCGGGAGCCACATTTTTAGAACCGATGTATTGTGCGGCTATCTGATATGCTCTCATCACCGTTGCACCCGGATCCCGGTTGATGCCTTGTTTTTCTGAAGGTTTACCACTGATAAATTCACGGATAGCTTTAAGGCTATCCTGCATGGCTTTGGTTGTTTTGCGTAGCGAGTCAGCATCTTTTCCTTCCAGATCTTTTAACTGCGCCATTACTTTTGTACACACATCTTCACTTTCTGTAAGGCGATCCATCCCATCGGTTAACTTATCAGTGCTTTTTCGCAAACGATCATACAGATTTCTTTGCGCCAGCTTTACATCATTGCGGTTGCCAAGCCGTGGGTCGTCATTTACTTTTATATAGGAGGAATCTGCTTCTTTATTTAATGTAATCACTACTTTATAAGTACCGGGCAATACGATGAAGCTGGCAGGTTCTGGTGCTCCGGGTTTTGGTTTTGGCGAACCGGGTTGACGAAATCCTTTTTCTTCCATACCCCAATACTGACGATTGAAACCTGTATCCGTTTTCCATTTCAGGTTGCGGATATTTTCATTTTTATCATTGTAAATTTTTACAGTCAGGCTATCTGTTTTTGTTTTTTTGGCGGATGTATCAATTATGTTACCAACAAACCATGATACGGCGGCACCACGACTTCTGTTGGGTGCATCATATAAACCCATTGTACTCCACTCATAACCCGGTGCAGCACGGTACTGCGCCTGGTAAGCATCGGGTGCGGCAAACACAGTTAATTTTTTTGCCACAGTGCCATTAGCGGCTGCTACTTTTCTTAACGGACGAATATCATCCATTATCCAAAGGGCCCTGCCAAATGTGGCAATGGCGAGATCGGCTTCTCTTTCCTGTATAGCGAGGTCATAAGTGGAAACAGAAGGATAATTGTTTTTCCATTGCTGAAAAGCATTTCCATTATCAAAACTTATCCAAAGACCCTGCTCGGTTCCCACAAAAATTAAATTAGGTTCTGCCGGATCCTGTATCATACACAAAGTGTAGCCGGTTACTTTTTTTTCATCTACCAGCCTTGTCCATGTTTTTCCAAAATCTGTTGTTCTGAAAATGTATGGTTTAAAATCGCCACGGCGGTAATCGTTAACAACTACAAATGCTTCTGCTGCATTATGCCTGGATGCTTTTATCTGTGGTATCCATGCACCGGCAGGGAGTCCGGGAATTTTTCCTCTGAAGTTGATCCATGTTTTTCCATCATCAGTCGTCAGTTGCACATTGCCATCATCTGTTCCTACCCATATCACTCCTTTTTGTTTGGCAGATGGTTCTATGGCAAGAATAGTACAATGATTTTCTGCACCTGTAATATCCAATGTTAATCCACCCGTAGTACTTTGATCAATTTTTGCAGAATCATTGGTGGTTAAATCAGGAGATATTGTTTCCCAACTGATCCCTTTATTATTGCTTTTATGTACATGCTGGCTACCATAGTAAATGGTATTTTTATCAAAAGGATCTTGTGCAATGGCCGCATTCCAGTTGAACCGGTATTCATTTTTTTCATCTGTACCGAGATAAGGTGGCCGTATATTCCATCGTTCACCGGTTTTGTAATTTATTCTTCCTACTGACCCTCCCTGGCTCATGCTGTACACCCAACCGTCACCATCCGGCATTACATCAAATCCATCGCCGCCGCCTACATTGCTCCAATAATAATTTCTTATACCACCGTTTGTCCAGGTGTAAGCCGGGCCAAGCCAACTTCCGTTATCCTGCATGCCGCCCATTACATTATAGGGCATTTCATTGTCAACACTAATGTGATAGAATTGCCCGGCGGGTAATTTTTCATCAAACACCCATGTCTTTCCACGGTCTCTTGAAATGCCAATGCCGCCATCATTTCCTTCAATAATTAAATTGGCGTCTTCCGGGTGTATCCACCAGGCATGATGATCCGGATGAATGCCGAAGTAGGGAAGCATGGTATTGAATGTTTTTCCCGCATCTTCACTATAAGTAACAGTGGAGTGAATATCATAAATGCGGTTTTCATTTTTGGGGTCCACATATATTTCCTGGTAATAAAAAGGACGGTCGGTAACATCAGCCGCATTGCTATTTACCAATTGCCATTTAAATCCGCCATCATCGCTTTTATAAAACCCATTTTTGGCAGCTTCTATTTTTGCATACACTCTTGCAGGCATGCTGCGGGCAAAAGCAATACCGATTCTTCCAATTTGTCCATCGGGCAATCCATCTTCTTTGGCTAATTTTTTCCAGTTCTTGCCTCCATCAATAGTAATGTACATACCACTGCCCGGGCCACCGCTTTTCATTCTCCATGGTAAACGATAATGCTGCCACATAGAAGCGATAAGTTTATTAGGATTAGAAGGATCCATCACCAATTCGGCACAACCAGTAGTATCATTTGTAAAAAGGATACGGTTCCATGTTTCGCCACCATCGGTTGTTTTATAAACACCACGTTCAGGATGTTGCGCATACGGATTTCCTATTGCTGCAACATATACCGTATTTGGGTTTTCGGGATCAACAATCACTCTATGAATGTTTCTTGTTTTTTCCAATCCCATTTTTTTCCATGTTTTACCGGCATCTAAACTTTTATAAATGCCTTCACCGATATTTAATGAATTTCTTGGATTGCCCTCACCAGTGCCAGCCCATACTACAGATGGGTTAGATTGCTGTATTGCTAATGCACCAATATTTTGAATGGGCTGGTCGTCAAAAATGGGTTTCCAGTCGGCACCTGCATTTTCTGTTTTCCAAATGCCGCCTGAAGCTGCG
>JAYVKT010000087.1:0-2651 GCA_043768195.1 Chitinophagaceae bacterium
TGGGACTCGACGGATTATATTTCTTTTGAACCAAAAATTGCCGGCAAGTTCCGTTGGGAAAGTCCAGATGAACTGGTGTTCTCTCCATCACAGCCATTGAACCCCGCTACTACTTATAAAGCCAAAGTAAAAAGTGCTGTATTGAAATTCAGCAAATACAATTCTGTAAAGAATGGTGATAAAATTACTTTCCACACACCTGACCTTACATTGGATAACTCACAAATTATCTGGATTGGTGAAACCAGTACTTCGGCAGTGCCGCAGGTAGATTTATTTTTCAATTATCGTGTAAACCCGGAGAATTTGAAAAGTAAACTGAACATTGAAGTGGAAGGCAAGAAAGCTGACTTCAATATCATTACTATTTCACCCGATAATAAAATATCAGTTCGTATAAATGGACTAAAAGCAGAAGACAAAGACATTGATGCAAAAGTGAGCATTGAAAAGGGATTGAAACCCGAGAAAGGAAATACTTCTACTGCTGATGCTATTACCAGTTCACTCACTATTCCTTCGCCGTATGTGCTGACCATTCAGAATGTGGAATCAGAACATGATGGAATGGAAGGAGTAGTAAGAGTCACTACTAGTCAGCAATTGACCGGTGAAAGTTTAAAATCATTTTTAAAATTTGACCCTGACCTTGCTTACACCGTTGAGGCGAACGATTATGGTTTCACTTTGCGAAGTGATAAGTTTGATACAGAAAAAAGCTATGCACTAACAGTGGTGAAAGGGTTGAGAGGAAAGATTGGTGGTGTGATGAAAGAAGATTATACTGGTGGTGTTGCCTTCGGCGAATTGGAATCAGGTATTAGTTTTACCAATAGCAAAGCCGTTTATCTTTCAAAAAAAGGCGGTAAGAATATTGAAGTGCAGATTACCAATGTGCCGAAAGTAAAATTGATTATTTCTAAAATTTATGAGAATAACCTGTTACTGGCGCAACGTTATGGATATACACCGCAGGAAAAAAGCAGCGGCCCTGATTATTCCAGCTATGATGGCGAATCTGAAGGAGATTATACTGATGAATACGGTGGGGGCGATGCTATGCTTGGCGATGTTATTTATGAAAAAGAAATTGATACCCGTTCATTACCGAAGAGTGGTGCCGGAAGAATTTTAAACTTCTCACAGTTTGAAGACAGGTTGCCTGATTTTAAAGGCGTTTATCATATCGTTATCCGTTCTGCCGAAGATTATTGGGTAAAAGATAGCCGATACATTTCTTTGTCTGACCTGGGATTGATTGCCAAAGAAGGACAGGATAAAATTTATGTGTTTACCAATTCAATTAAATCTGCCGACCCGGTTAACGGGGTCAATGTATCTGTTTATGCTGCCAACAATCAGTTGATTGGTACAGGTGCAACAGATAAAGATGGGGTTGCAACAATAGCTTACAGTAAAAAAGATTTTAGTGGTTTTAAACCGGCAATGATCATTGCAAAGACTGCTGATGACTTTAACTATTTGCCTTTTAATAATACAAGGGTAAATACGTCGAGGTTTGATGTGGCTGGAAAAAGAAACAATCCTTCGGGTTTTGATGCTTTTGTATATGCGGAAAGAGATGTATATCGCCCCGGCGAAAAAATTAATTTCTCTGTTATCCTCCGGGATGCCCAATGGAAGAACCCGGGTGATGTGCCGTTGAAAATGAAATTCCTGATGCCGAACGGTAAGGAATTGAAATCGTTCAGGAAAAGTTTGAATGAAGAAGGTTCAGTAGAAGGAAGTATTGATATTGCTACTGCTGCCATCACCGGTAGCTATACATTGGAAGTTTATACTTCTACAGATGTGTTATTGGCTTCTAAGAATTTCTCTGTTGAAGAGTTTGTGCCTGATCGTATTAAAGTGAATACAAAATTGGATAAAGATTTTTTGCGTTCGGGTGATGTGGCGAAACTTAATATTAATGCCATGAACTTCTTCGGCCCGCCTGCCGCCAATCGTAAGTATGAAACGGAGATACAGGTAAAACAAAAATATTTTTCTGCCAAGAGTTTTGAGGGTTATGATTTCAGCCTGGCAAATCAGAATACTTTTTTTGATAAACAGGTAAAAGAAGGAACGACTGATGCTTCTGGTAATGCCATTATTGATTATACAGTACCGGCAACTTATGCCAACATGGGTGCATTGCAAACAAGTTTTTATACAACAGTGTTTGATGAAACGGGAAGACCCGTGAGCCGTGCTACTGCTGTGGATGTGTTCACCCAGGATGTATTCTTTGGCATAAAACAAGACTGGTTTTACTATTACCCGCTGAACCAGGCTGTGAAGTTTAACCTGGTAGCGGTGAATAAAGATGGTAATGCTACCAGCTCAACCGCAAGGGTAGAAGTAATTAAACATGAATACAGAACTGTGCTGACAAAAAGCGGCAGTTATTTCCGGTACGAATCACAGAAAGAAGATAAGCTGATGATTGAGCAACAGATTTCTGTTGGTAACAATACCGTGTATAGTTATGTGCCAAGAAGTCCCGGTGATTATGAAGTAAAAGTATATCGCCCTGGTGCCAATAATTATGTAAGCCGCAGTTTTTACAGCTATGGAAGTTATGGTGGTAACAATAATTCCTTTGAAGTGAATAATGAAGGAAATATTGAAATTGAGATTGACAAGAAAAC
>JAYVKT010000088.1:0-13070 GCA_043768195.1 Chitinophagaceae bacterium
TTAATAGCTTGTGTGTTATTGATATCTTTTGACAACACATAAAAAAAAGCGACAAAAAATAACATTGGTAAAATGATAAGTATAACCAACCCGTTTGTCCATAACCACCATAAGCTTGCAAAAGCCAGCGAGATACAAAAAAACCGGAGCCAACCAAATATTGCTCCCCGTCTATTCAGGGCAGTTAACTTAGTTTGGTGTTTTGAAAGCTGCTTCTCGTATGTTTCTAAAGTAGTTCTGATTGCCATCGGGTAAAAATAACTAATTCAAGTATAGTTATCAGCCAACAAATATTTTAAGGAATTATTTATGTGTGATGATAAGAAACAGTGTTATTTTTACAGGCGGTTATAGAAGTAATGTATTGGGGGCGTTTGGTTTTGACAGCATAGATCTTTGATGGTGTAAGCATGTACTGCGTTGCGTAATTAGCAGTTGAATCTGAATACGAAACCTATAAATGGCAATACTCAGTATGCCATGGCTGCCTAATCAGTGATTAAGTAGTCATTAGGGCCGCCGGGCCGGTTGGCTTGTTACCATGCCCCGCCGCCGACTTAAAAACAAAACAAGTTGCTGCAATCAAAGGCTGTGCTGATTGCTTAAGACCATACAGCTACGGAAGTAATCGGTTGCCGGTTTCCAGTTGCTTCCCGACATAACAAAACAGGATAAACATGTAGAAAGCTTTCGGCGAATATGTTTGGACACCGGTTCGACTCCGGTCGCCTCCACTTTTACCCATTAATGAAACGAGTTGTTTTATTAGTGGGTTTTTATTTATGACGTTCTGCCAATACCTTCTCTACATCTTTCAATGAATATTCTTTTGCCTGCAATAAAATAAGATAGTGGAAAAGCAGATCGGCCGCTTCGCCCAAAAATTTTTCTTTGCTATTGTCTTTACTTTCTATTACTAATTCCACGGCCTCTTCACCAACCTTCTGGGCAATTTTATTAATGCCTTTGGCAAATAATGAAGAAGTGTAGGATGAATCAGCAGGGTTTGCTTTTCTGTCAGCAATTACCTGCTCCAGCTTTTGTAAAGAGAACTGACTGTTGTTTTCTTTAAAGCAGGTATCTGCACCTGTATGGCAAACCGGGCCTTTTGGCTCTGCTTTTATCAGTAAGGTGTCATTATCGCAATCTGTTAGTATTTCTTTTGCCAATAAAAAATTGCCAGAGCTTTCTCCTTTTGTCCAGAGGCGTTGTTTGCTGCGGCTATAGAAAGTTACTTTACTATCCTTTTTTGTTTTATTTAATGCTTCTTCATTCATAAAGCCAAGCATTAACACTTTTTGTGTGTTATTGTCCTGTATAATCACGGGCATTAAACCATCGGTATATTTAGAAAAATCAGGTGTCATAATCTTACGGGTATTTTATTTGCTGCTAAATATTTTTTTAGATCCGGAATGGCAATTTCTTTAAAATGAAAAATACTGGCAGCCAGAGCTGCATCGGCATTCGCCATTTGAAATACTTCGGTAAAATGTTGCATGGTGCCTGCACCGCCGGAAGCAATTACAGGAATGGAAACTGAACTGCTAATCTCTCTGGTAATTTCAATAGCAAATCCGGATTTAGTACCGTCATGTTCCATTGACGTCAGCAGAATTTCTCCGGCACCTCTTTCTGTTATTTCTTTGGCCCATGATGTAGCAAGAAGTGTAGTGGCATTTCTTCCGCCATGTGTAACTACTGTCCATTGTTCGTTTATAATCTTTGCATCCACTGCTACTACCACACATTGGCTGCCGAAATTTTTAGCCAGTTCATCAATTAGTACAGGATTCTTTACGGCAGATGTATTAATAGATATTTTATCTGCACCGTTTTCTAGTAGAACACTTACATCTTCAATTGTATTAATGCCGCCACCCACGGTGAAGGGAATATTGATATGGGTAGCAACGTCTTTTACCAATTTTGCCAGTGTCTTTCTTTTTTCCGTTGTTGCGGTAATATCCAAAAAAACTAATTCATCGGCACCTTCTTCACAATAACGAACAGCTAACTCCACCGGGTCACCCGCATCTCTCAATTGGATAAAGTTGGTTCCCTTTACCGTTCTGCCATCTTTTATATCAAGGCATGGTATGATTCTTTTGGTGAGCATTTTTACAGAAACCTTTTTAAATCAGTCAATGAAATTTTGTTTTCATAAATAGCTTTCCCAATAATAGCACCGCTGCAACCAGCTTCTCTTAATTCTTCAATTTCTTTGGTGGTTGTAATGCCACCGCTTGCAATCAACTCAATAGAAGGATGCTCATTCATAATTTTTATATATAGATCTGTTGCGGGGCCTTGCAACAAGCCGTCTTTGTTTATATCTGTACAGAAAAATTTCTCTACCCCTTTTGTTTTGTATTTTTCAATCAAGTCAAAAACAGTTATTGTTGTTTTCTCAGTCCACCCTTTGATGACGATGATTTCATCTTTTACATCAGCACCAATTATAAAACGATCTGCTCCAAATGTCAGCAACCAGCCGGAAAAGGTGAATTCGTCTTTAACAGCAATGCTTCCCACGGCAGCATAAGTAGCTCCGGAATCAAAAGCGATCTCGACATTCTTTTGTGTGCTGATGCCACCGCTGAAGTCTATAACCAGTTTTGTTTTTCCGGCAATTTTCTCCAGCACTTTCCAGTTTTTTACTTCACCAGCTTTGGCTCCGTCAAGGTCAACTAGGTGCAACCGTTTTAACCCGGCATCTTCAAATTGAAGGGCTATTTCCAATGGGTCTTCATTGTAAATTGTCTTTTGGCTGTAATCACCTTTAGTTAGTCTTACACATTTGCCATCTATAATATCTATCGCTGGAATGATTGTCATTTTATATAGCTAAAAAATTTTTTAAAATTTGTTCTCCTACGGCTGCACTTTTTTCGGGGTGAAATTGAACGCCGTAAAAATTATCTTTTTGTAGAGCCGAAGTATAAGGCTGTACAAAATCCGTAGTAGCTATGCAGTAATTGCTATCTTCAGCATAATAACCATGTACAAAATAGCAATAACTGTTTTCTGTAATGCCACTGAATAAGTTTGATTGAAGATTATAAATAGTATTCCATCCAATTTGTGGGACTTTTAACTGTGCTTCAACAGGATTAAATTTTCTGACCTTTACATTTTCAAAAATCCCTAAACAGTCAGTATTGTTTTCTTCGGAGTGTGAACATAGTAATTGCATACCGAGGCATATGCCAAGAACCGGTTGTTTTAAAGAAATAATTAATTCGTCTAATTTTCTTTCTTTTAGATAGTTCATTGCTGTGCTTGCTTCGCCAACACCGGGAAAGATTACTTTTTCGGCATTTCTTATTAAGTCCGGATTATCTGTTACGGTTGCTTGCACACCGATTCTTTCCAATGCAAATAATACTGATTGGATGTTGCCGGCGTTATATTTTATTATTACTACGTTCATTCTTGATAACGGTCAGGCCGCTTTTCAGTGTTTTGATTCAGGCCGCTTCCAGTGTCCCGACTCAAAGAATTCCTTTGGTACTTGGTAATTGCTGATTATCTACATCTCTTTTAACCGCAGCTTTTATAGCTTTTGCCAATGCTTTAAAAATAGATTCTATTTTGTGATGCTCGTTTTCGCCTTCGGCTTTTATATTCAGATTGCATTTAGCGGCGTCTGAAAATGATTTGAAGAAGTGATAGAACATTTCTGTTGGTACATCGCCAACTTTTTCTCTTTTAAAATCGGTTTTCCATACCAACCAACTTCTGCCACCAAAGTCAAGGGCTATTTGCGCCAGGCAATCATCCATGGGTAAGGTGAAGCCGTAACGTTCAATTCCTTTTTTATTTCCTAGTGCCAGTGCAAAAGCTTCGCCTAAGGCTATGGCTGTGTCTTCTATTGTATGATGTTCGTCAATTTGCAGGTCGCCATTTACTTTTATGGTTAAATCAATGCCGCTGTGTCGGCCAAGCTGGTCGAGCATGTGGTTGAAAAAATTCAGGCCTGTATCAATTGTAGTATTTCCTTTTCCATCGAGATTCATCAAAATGTGAATCTTTGTTTCGTTGGTATTTCTTTCATGCTGAATAATTCGTTGACCAAGAAGCAGGTACTCATAAATAGATTTCCAGTTAGTTGTTTCTAATACAATGGTTGGTTGTAAACTTGCTATCTCATCATTTAGCTCACCTGCACCAAGATTAGCATCGTTATTCAACCAGATTGCCTTGCAACCAAGATTTTTGGCTAATTGTACATCTGTAATTCTGTCGCCAATAACATAAGAGCCGGGGATATCATAATCGGCATTGTTGAGGTATTGGGTAAGCATACCAGTTCCCGGTTTTCGGGTGGGTGCATTATCTTTTGGAAAGGTTTTGTCAATGTAAACAGCACTAAAATTTATTCCTTCATTCACCAGGCTTTTCATTACAAAATTATGTACGGGCCAAAAAGTATCTTCCGGGAATGAAACGGTTCCCATTCCATCCTGATTGGTCACCATCGCCAGTTCGAAACCCAATTCGGTGGCTATCCTTTTCATCCAGGTAAACATATCAGGATAGAATTCTAATTTTTCAAAAGAATCTAACTGGTAAGTGGGTGGGGCTTCTTTAATTAAAGTGCCGTCCCTGTCAATGAAAAGAATCTTTTTCATGAGTTGTATGCTTTTAATGCTTCAAGTAGTTGCTTGTTTTCATCCGGTATGCCGATAGTAATACGGAGACAATCATCACATAAAGTTATTTTTGAACGGTCACGGACAATGATGCCTTTATCAGACAAGTATTCATAGATTTTTCTTGCGTCTATCATTTTTACCAGAATAAAATTGGCATCAGAAGGATAAACAATTTGAGTGAAGGATAGTTTCAGCAATTCACCCTTCAACCATTCTTTTTGATCAGCGGTTGTCTTTGTCCAGTTATTTACACTGGAAATATTTCCCAAAGCTTCAATAGCTAATTTTTGTGTAGCAGTATTAATGTTGTACGGGTATTTTACTTTGTTCAGGTAATTGATGATGGGTTGCCCTGCGAAAGCCATGCCCAGCCTGAGTCCTGCTAGTCCCCATGCTTTACTCAATGTTTGAAGGATGACAAGGTTCGGATATTCTGTCAGCTCGGGAATAAATGTTTTTTGTTTGGAGTAATTGATATAGGCTTCATCAATTACAACCAGACCGTCAAAATTATTCAGCAAGACTTCAATATCGTTTCTGTTGATGCTGTTGCCGGTTGGGTTGTTTGGGGAACAAACAAAAATCAGTTTGGTGTTTATATCAATCGCTGCTTCAATGGTTTCTAAATTCAGTTGAAAATTTTCTTTTAGTGAAACTTTCTTCACTTTCACATCATTCATATCTGCACACACTTCATACATGCCATAAGTAGGCGGGAAGATGAGTACGTTGTCTTTTCCCGGCTCACAAAAAATTCGAAATAATAAATCAATTGCTTCATCACTGCCATTGCCCAGGAAAATATTTTGAACAGGTACTCCTTTAATGCCGCTGATTTTTTCTTTTAATTTAAGTTGTAAGGGGTCTGGATAGCGGTTATAATTTTCCGGCAATGGCGAACCGAACGAGTTTTCATTTGCATCTAAAAAAATGTTGGCAGTTCCAGTAAATTCATGTCTTGCAGAGGAGTAAGCCGTCATTTTTTTTATATTCTCCCGTACAAGATTGTCTAAGTTAAATTCCATATTTATTTCTTTAAGCGTATTGCAACAGCATTTTTATGTGCATCCAATTCCTCTGCTGCTGCCATCGTCATTACCGTATTGGCAATATTCTGCAATCCTTGTTTTGTTAATTGCTGGTAAGTAATTTTTTTTACAAAGCTATCTATTGAAACTCCGCTATACATTGCAGCATACCCATTTGTTGGCAATGTATGATTAGTGCCGCTAGCATAATCTCCCACACTTTCCGGTGAGTAATTACCTATAAAAACAGAACCTGCTGAAATGATTTGATTTGAAAAGGTTTCAGCATCAGCACAGGAAAGTATCAAATGCTCTGGGGCATACAGATTGGAAAGGGCTATTGCTTCGGAAATAGTTTCTACAATAACCAGTTTGCTGTTTTTTAAAGCCTGTTTAGCAATTTCTTTTCTTGGAAGTAATACTACCTGTCGTTTTATGGCTACAGAAACTTTTTCAGCAATGGTTTCGTTGATAGTAATTAAAATAACCTGCGAATCTGGTCCATGTTCTGCTTGTGATAAAAGGTCTGCGGCAACAAATTCAGGGATCGAAGTCTCATCAGCAATAACGAGTACTTCCGAAGGCCCTGCGGGCATATCAATTGCCACACCCTGTTGCTGTACCATTTGTTTGGCCAATGTTACATATTGGTTACCTGGCCCAAATATCTTAAACACTTTTGGAATACTTTCCGTTCCATAAGCCATGCCAGCAATTGCCTGCACACCACCAGCTTTATAAATTTTTGTTATGCCACAAAGTTGTGCCGCATATAAAATAGCCGGGTTGATGCTGCCATCATTTGAAGGAGGTGTACATAAAACAATTTCCTTGCAGCCTGCTAATTGCGCCGGAACACCAAGCATAAGCACAGTAGAAAAGAGAGGAGCCGAGCCACCGGGTATATATAAGCCCACTTTTTCAATCCCAACTGATTGCCGCCAGCAACTAATGCCGGGCATTGTTTCAATTTTTTTTATCTCCTCTTTTTGTGCAGCATGAAATGTTTCGATATTCTTTTTGGCTTGTTGTATAGCTTCCTTAAGCTCATCATTTAATAATGAACTGGCTGCAATTATTTCTTTTTCACTTACTAATAATTCTTTCAGTTTTACACCATCAAACTCTTTTGTATATTTAAGTACAGCCTTATCGCCTTTTTCTTTTACCGCTTTCAGTATTTTTTTTACAGTTTTCTCCAATGAAAAATTATCTGCAACTGGCCGTTGAACAATTTCATTCCAAATCTCTTTATCCGGGTATCTATAGAGTTTCATTATAATATCATTTTTTCAATCGGTATAATTAAAATTCCCTGTGCACCGTTAGCTTTCAATTTTTCAATCACATTCCAGAAATCACTTTCGTTGATTACTGAGTGAACAGAACTCCAGCCTGATTCTGCCAACGGAAGAATCGTCGGGCTTCGCATTCCAGGCAATAAATTGCAAATTGTTTCTAACTTGTCATTGGGAGCATTTAATAATACATACTTATTATTCCGGGCTTTTTTCACAGACCGGATGCGGAACAACAGGCTCTCCAGTATTATTCTTTTTTCAGCTGTCAGGTTTTTATTGCTGATAAGAACTGATTCGGACGATAGAATGGTTTCTATTTCTTTCAACTCATTAGTGAACAGCGTACTACCCGAACTAACTAAATCACATATAGCATCCGCCAGGCCAATCTTTGGTGCTATTTCCACCGAGCCGCTTATTTCATGAATAGAAGCAGTTATATTTTTTTCTTTCAGAAAGCCGGAAAGTATGTTTGGATAGCTGGTGGCAATTTTTTTTCCGTTTAAATCAGCTACTGATTGCAACATGCCATTCTTAGGTACTGCAATTGACAAATGACATTTTCCAAAACCTAATTTCTCAACGGTGTCTGTTTCTTTGTTTGCTTCCCTCACTACGTTTTCACCAACAAAACCAATATCTGCCACCGCATCCTGGACATATTCCGGAATATCATCATCCCGTAAAAAGAAAACTTCTATTGGGAAATTAGCGGCTTGCACCCGCAATTGATTATTGCCGTTGCTGACTTCAATACCACATTCTTTCAATAATTTCATCGAGCCTTCGTAAAGGCGGCCTGATTTCTGAACGGCTATTTTCAATGTTTCCTCCATAATAATTTGTTCGTTGTATTGTAAATAAAAAGGGCTTACTGTTTAGTAAGCCCTTGATTATGTTTATACATAATATCTTCACGGCCTACCCTTGCGGAGTAAGAAATGATGATGGTTATGTGTATATATTCTCATGATTGGATTGTAAAAGTAAGGATAATTTGTACTTCTGCGATATTTTAGTTTTAATTTTAAGCCAAACAATTGTAAGTATCAGCTAAACAATTTTAATGACCGAAGATAAAGATGTACGAAAAGATGATATTGGCGCAGCAATTGGCTCCTATGCCAATCGTGGTGCTGCCCCCGGCTTCGATCTGCTGCAGCCCTGGAAGATTATTTCACAGAACAACATTTATATAGTTTACCTCTCTGTGCTGCTATTCGCCTTTTATGCATTTGCAAGGCACGGGTTTAACTGGATAGCATTATCCACTTCTTTAATTATCAGTGTGCCGATTGGCTTTGCCATTGCTTTTTTTGAAACACAATCACAGGAGTTTCGTCGCCGGCACCGGCGTACCAGTTTCTGGTTTTATCTTGTTTACCGGACATTCAGAGTGGTGGTTTGGTTTATGGTATTATTCTTCTTTATTATGGTAGTTGTAAATTGGTTGAAGATAAATACCTACGAAACTATTTTTCCCCATAGCCTTCATGATTTTTTTGCCACCCGCAAAGTATTTGAGTTTCTTGGTATTGCTCTTATCATTTCCTTATTTTCCAATTTTCTGGATGAGTTGCATAGGAAACTGGGTCGTGATGCAATCTATAACCTGATTCTGGGTAAATATCACCAGGTGAAGCAGGAAGATCGGTTGTTTCTTTTTATTGATCTGAATAATTCTACCGACATAGCCGAAGAAATGGGGGAGATGGAATACAGCCATTTTTTACAAGATTATTTTTATGATATCAGCGAACCCATTGCCCGTTATTTTGGCAGGGTATATCAGTATGTGGGTGATGAGGCCGTAGTAACCTGGCCGGTTAAAAAGGGTTTTAGGTTTGCGGTCTGTGTTCGTTGTTTTTTTGCCATTGAAAAACAAATTCGCCGGTATAAAAAGTATTATGAGAAAAGATATGGAAGAGTTCCTGAATTTAAAGCGGCTTTGCATGGCGGAACGGTGGTAGTGTCAGAAGTAGGAAAATATAAATCAGAAATTGCATATCATGGCGATGTACTAAATACTACGGCAAGGATGTTGAGTAAGTGCCATGACTTCGCTTCAGCATTTATTATTTCGGACTATGTTGTTGAGCAGGTAGAAATGCCAAAGTATCTCCGGGTGGAGCCATTAGGAGCATTTCAACTTAAAGGAAAGCAACAGGAGGTGGAAATGTATTCCGTTTATCTTTCAGCAAATAAAGATGATATGATCAGGCGTCGCAGAAGATTATTCAAACGAAGAGGCCAGAAAGCTTAAATGGAATTACTATTATCCTGAGAGAAAATTTAGCCCCTGAATTTATAATTGGCCTGTGGATTGCCCGGACAGCCTTGTTTTTGAGAAGCACAAGACGAAACAATAACAACTAAAGCCAGAAGGATGAATGCTAAAAAAGATTTATTTTTCATGTCAGGTGGATATTTGTCTGTTAAACGGAAAAACCTGCTGATTATTTTATCAAGTCAAAGATAAGATTCTTGCGGGATTCTGCATCTTCTTTGTATATTGAATTTTTATCTGTATTGCTTATGCTAAACAACTGGTTATCTTTATTTCATAAAGTTTTATTGCCCTCAAATTTGATTTTGATAAGTACAGTAAAAAGTTACCTTTACGTTCCATTTAATAAAAACTAAGAGAAACTACTAACCCAATGTTGCAACTGAAGAAGCCCCTCGCCTTTATTGATCTTGAAACTACAGGAATTAATTTAGGAACCGACCGTATTGTTGAAATAGCAATTGTAAAAATTCTTACTGACGGAACCCGGAGTGTAAAAAGAAAGCTTATTAACCCCGGGATACCCATACCAAAAGGAGCCAGTGACATACATGGAATTACTGATGAAATGGTAAAAGATGCTCCTTCCTTTAAGCTGGTGGGGCAAGAACTAAAACAGATGCTTGATGGCTGTGATTTTGCCGGATACAATTCCAACCGGTTTGATATTCCTCTTCTCATGGAAGAATTTTTAAGAGCTGATGTTGATTTTGATATGAAGAACCGTAAGTTGCTCGATGTACAGAACATTTTTCATAAGATGGAGCCGAGGACATTGGGGGCTGCTTATAAATTTTACTGTAGCAAAGTGCTGGAAGGGGCACATGGTGCCGAAGTGGATGCTTCCGCCACACATGAAATATTAGAAGCCCAGATAATTAAGTATCCGGAGCTTGGAAATAATATTGACTCTATACTAAAAGTGATTGGGGAAGATCAGATTGTTGACTTTGCCCGCCGCTTTATTATGGAAAACGGCACCGAGGTTTTCAATTTCGGAAAATTCAAAGGCCGCCCTGTATCAGATGTGCTGAAAGCAGAGCCACAGTATTATGATTGGATGATGAAGGGAGATTTTCCCCAGCATACCAAGCAAAAGCTGACAGAAATATATACCCGGACTATGCTGAAGAAGGGTTAATCACTGCTATTTACCTGTGAACAATTTTTAACACAGCTTCTCTGCTGTTTTCTGTAAATTCGATATTTACCACTATTACTTTTTCCGTGGAGAAATTAGTCGTCATACCAACATACAATGAAAAGGAGAATATCACCCATATTCTTCATGCCATCTTCAATATGAAGGAAGGCTTTCATGTGCTGGTAATAGACGATGGATCACCCGATGGCACGGCACAAATTGTAAAAGAACTCCAGGCAAAGTTTTCAGGGCAATTATTTATAGAAGAACGAAAAGGTAAATTGGGCCTTGGCACTGCTTACATTCATGGATTTAAGTGGGCTATTGCAAAAAAATACTCTTTCATTTTCGAAATGGATGCCGATTTTTCTCATAACCCCGATGATCTGCTACGATTATACAATGCCTGTAAAAATGAAGGAGCTGACCTGGCTGTTGGTTCCCGCTATGTAAAGAATGGTGGTGTGATAAACTGGCCTAAAAACCGGATAGCACTTTCAAAAGGGGCTTCGCTTTATACAAGAATAATAACCTGGATGCCGGTAAAAGACCCTACTGCCGGTTTTGTTTGTTATACAAGAGAAGTGCTTGAAACTATCAATCTCGACCAGATACGTTTTGTAGGATATGCTTTTCAGATTGAAATGAAATTTGCCGCCTGGAAATTGGGCTTTAAAATAAAGGAAGTGCCAATCATTTTTCAGGATCGGACACAGGGTGTTTCCAAAATGAATAAAGGAATAATAAAGGAAGGTGTAATTGGTGTATTAAAACTCCGGTGGTACAGCCTTTTTAAAAACTACAGGAAACGGGTAAAAAAAACTGAAGTTGTGAGTGGCTCAGTTAAGAAAATTCAACAAAATGAAGTGCTGGCGGAAAGTAAATAACCCGTTGCTTTTCTTTAGTTTGCAGCCTTAATGAAAAAGGCCTTTTTCCAATTGCATATCGCTGTTTTCCTTGCTGGTTTCACCGGTATACTCGGTCGTCTTATTACATTAAACGAAGGGATGATTGTATGGTACAGGCTTTTGCTGACTGCAGCTACCATGTGGATTTTGTTCGGCCTGATGAAGAAGCTGCATAAAATTCCGGTAATTGATATTTTGAAAATTGGTGCTGTTGGATTTATTGCTGGGATGCACTGGGTTACCTTTTACGGGTCAATAAAATACGCCAATGTTTCTGTAGCCCTGGTTTGCTTTTCGGCTATTGGCTTTTTTACTGCTTTGTTTGAGCCAATTATTTTAAAGAAAAGGATGAACTGGGCAGAATTATTACTTGGCTTAATTACGCTGAGTGGTATCTACATAATCTTTCATTTTGATACACAATACAAAACAGGCATTATCATCGGCATGATCTCTGCTGTTCTTGCTTCATTGTTTCCTATTTTCAACCGGGAGTTTTTGAAACGAACAAATGTAGAAACCATGCTTGCCTGGCAACAAACCGGCGGATTAATTGTTTTATCAATTTTACTACCATTTTATTTGCACCAGTTTCCAACAGATAATTTTATTCCAAAACCGCAGGATTTTGGGTGGCTGTTGATGCTTTCATGGCTTTGCTCTGTCATTGCATTTCAGTTGTCGGCCAATGCACTAAAACGATTATCTGCTTTCACGGTTAACCTTACCTATAACCTGGAGCCTGTTTATGGTATTCTCCTCGCTTTTATGGTATATAAAGAAAACGAATTTCTCAGCAAATGGTTCTTCGTAGGGTTTGCTATTATTGCCACAGCGTTAATCATCCATATTATATTGCTGCGAAAAGAAGAAAAAAAAATTACTCATGTCGCTGACTGATTACCATCAAAAAATAATACAATACTATAAAGACACCGAGAATGCTTATAAAGATTCCTGGGATCTGAATAACAGCCTGGCTATTCATTATGGCTATTGGGATGAGAAAGTGAAGTCATTTCAGCAATCATTGCTACGGATGAATGAAATAATGATGGAGGCCGCAGCTATAAAACAAACAGATAGAGTATTAGATGCCGGCTGCGGTGTAGGCGGTAGCAGTATTTTTATGACTACTATTTTAGGATGTAAAGTCACTGGTATTACATTAAGCCCACGACAAGTAGAACTGGCGATTGCCAATGCAAAACAGAAGTCGGTGGAACAGTTAGTTGATTTTAAAGTAATGAATTACTGTGCCACCGATTTCCCGGATGCAAGTTTTGATGTGGTTTGGGGCTGCGAAAGCATTTGCTATGCAGATAATAAAGAACAGTTTATTAGAGAAGCATACCGGTTACTAAAACCCGGAGGCAGATTGGTAGTAGCGGATGGTTTTGTTACTCATTTTGAAAATAACGACAACCCAATTATCCGGCAATGGTTAGCTGGCTGGCAGGTAAATTACTTAGAAACACCGCATCGGTTTGAAACTTATATGCAGCAAACAGGATTTCAAAATATTAATTATCGTAATATTTCTAAAGAAGCATCTCACTCATCCCGGCGGCTGTATAAATTTTATTTTTTGGCTAAATTGTATTTAGCCTGGAAAAAAATAAATTTTTCTAAACCAGCCACGGAAATGCAGCGGAAGAATATCAACGCCTGCAAATTTCAATACAAGGGGATGAAAAAAGGGTTGTGGCAGTATGGATTAATCACTGGTAAAAAGCCACGAGGG
>JAYVKT010000089.1:0-2495 GCA_043768195.1 Chitinophagaceae bacterium
GATGAGTTTTGTTTTTGCACTCCCCGCATCATCATACACAGGTGTTTGGCTTCTATTACTACAGCCACACCTAATGGGTTCAGCGTTTCTTTAATCGCATTCATAATTTCTACGGTAAGCCGCTCCTGCACCTGCAGTCTTCTTGCATATACATCAACAACCCTGGCAACTTTACTTAGCCCTGTAATCCATCCGTTTGGTATGTAAGCAATATGTGCCTTACCAAAAAAAGGCAGCATATGATGTTCACACATACTATACACTTCAATATCTTTTACCACAATCATTTCACTTACCGGTTCATGAAACTTAGCAGAGTTTATAATTGCATGAGCATCTAACTGGTATCCTTGTGTAAGGTATTGCATCGCTTTTGCCAATCGTTCCGGGGTTTTCAGCAAACCTTCCCTGCTTGCATCTTCGCCAAGCAAACCCAAAACATCCTTATAGTTTTCCATAAGGCCGGTAGTCACTTTCTCATCGTACTGTTCAATCTTTTTATATGCCATAACTAATTAAAATTCCAATTTAAAAAATTACAAATCACAAATTATTTTGTTCCAACTGCATTACTACTATCATCTTGCAAGGTGAAGCCAAAGCAATCTTTTGTTACCAGCCCCGGTTTCCTGAGCACCTTCAGCAGCACTCTTACATTGTAGTAATTCTATTCAGCATTATCCAAAGCCTCGACAAATATTCTTGCTCCTTCATTTGCAAATCTGCATATCAACACATCTTCACATCAATCCACCGGGTACTCTACAAAATTTCTTGGTGTTTCATATAACCGCACCTGCATATCCAATTTTTTATCAATATGCGGCCGCAACAATTTATAAATAACGACTGCGATATTTTCTGCCGTTGGGTTTACATTTTTAAATTCTTCTGTATCCAGGTTCAGGTTTTTATGATCAAACCGTGAATGTATTTCTCTTTTCACTAAATCACCCAGATCTTTCATATCCATTACATACCCGGTGTCTTTATTGGGTTTACCCACTACTTTTATCTCCAGCTCATAATTGTGACCATGATAATTGGGCAGGGCACATTTACCAAATACTTTTTCATTAGTAGCATCATCCCAGGTGGGGTTAAATAACCGGTGTGCTGCATTAAAATGTTCCCGTCTGAAAACGGCTACCTTTTTACTCATGTAGTTCAATTAAATAGTAACGGGTGAAAAAAGAAAAGGTTTGCTTAAAATTATTTTTATCCGAAATACTCCACATAAATGCGGGGTGTTTCAAACAGTTTTATACAATGCAATTGAACACCTTCCGGTAAAACCGGTACCAATTCATTCCAGATAGCAATGGCCAGATTTTCTGTGCTGCATAGCTGACCTTTCATCATCTCCACATCTACATTCAGGTTGCGGTGATCAATTTTTTCAATTACATTTTCTTTGATGATATTGCTCAGTCGTTTTACATCGAACACAAACCCTGTGTCGGGGCTTGGCTGCCCTTTTACAGTAACCAGCAACTCATAGTTATGGCCGTGCCAGTTTTCATTGGCACATTTACCAAAAACTTCTTCATTTTTTTCGTAGCTCCAGGCCGGATTGCAGAGTTTGTGTGCGGCATTGAAGTGTTCAGACCTTGTTAAGTAAACCATGCTTTACTTTTTAAATTCCTTCACAGCAGTTTGGGCGGAAGGAGATGATGAAACCATGCCATACGGCTGGCGGAGGGCAAAGGTATGAGAAAGTTTGTAGTTTATAGTTGATGGTTTGTAGTTTTGCATTGCAGTCAGAGAAAATTCACAAAAGCCAGCACTAAAAATAATGACCTGTTTACTTATTGCCGCCACTTTGCCTGAGATTACACCTTTTATAGAACAATACAGGATGAACAGGAGCTGGCCTGCTACTAACAATATTGATATTTTGATTACAGGAGTTGGGCTTACGGCAACAACTTATTCGCTGACCAGGCAACTGCAAACCAAACGGCCCGATATGATAATACAAGCCGGGGTTGGGGGTTGTTTTAATACCACCATCCCACTTGGTTCGGTGTTTGCCATCAAACAGGAAGCTATTGCAGACCAGGGTGTGATTGAATCAGATAAATTAAAAACACTTTTTGATTTGAAGTTAATGCAGTCCAATCAGCATCCGTTTTCAAATGGCTGGTTAGTGAACAAAAGTGATTTACTGAAAAAATCGAAGCTGCAAAAAGTAAAGGGGTTTTCTGTAAATGAAATCACCACTTCAAAGCAAAAAATAAAACGCTATAAAAAGGCTTTTGAACCTGTTGTCGAATCTATGGAAGGAGCTGCTTTACATTATGTCTGCCTGATGGAAAAAATTTCTTTCCTGCAGATAAGATCTGTATCTAACTATGTTGGTGAAAGAAATAAGAAGAATTGGAAATTAAAAGAATCTATTACTAACCTGAACAACGAACTGATCAGTTTGTTACAAAAACTATGAAACTAACCCTGGGATTTTCTCCCTGCCCCAACGATACTTTTATTTTTGA
>JAYVKT010000090.1:0-5225 GCA_043768195.1 Chitinophagaceae bacterium
AGGGTAGATGGCCTGATAGTATCGCTTTCAAAAACAACAAAATCATTTGAACATTTTGAAACGCTGAAGAAATACAATATCCCGGTTGTGTTTTTTGACCGGGTGCCTGATTTTCCTGATGCTTACACCGTTTCCTGTAACCTGGAGAACAGCTCTGTTGAGCTGGTGGACTGGCTGGTAAGCAAAGGACATAAGCAAATTGGATTTATAAAAGGCCCCGATGCCCTGATTCATTCAAAACAGCGGTTGAATGGTTATTATGAAGGATTGAAAAAGCATAAACTAAAAACTGATACAGCTTTTGTTGTTTCAACCGATTTGAGTAAAAAGAAAACACAGGATGCTATGCATAAATTACTCGCATTAAAAAACAGGCCCACAGCTGTTATAGCTTTTAATGATTATGTGGCATTGGCAGCTACCCAATATACCCGCAGCCAGGGGCTGAAAATAAATAAAGACATTTCTTTTGTAAGCTATGCCAATCTGCCAATCACCAGTTATATGGATGATCCACCACTGGCATCTGTGGAGCAGTTCCCTTATCAGCAGGCCGAAAAAGCAACTAATATTTTGTTGCAACTTATTCAATCGAAGGGAGCAGATGCGAATATTCCCCGAAAGGTGGTGTTGGAAAGTAAAGTGATGATAAATAAAGGGGAGTGATAAGATACTTACAGGCAAATAAAAAAGCAGGCGGTGCGGCCTGCTTTTTTTATCAAAACATATTTGAAAATAGGTTACGGGTAAAGCCGGAATGTGTATGAGCCATAGCAGTTGCCTGCATCAGACCATTCCAATGTTTTTCCTGCTGTAATGCAGTAAATAGAAGTGTAACCATCGCCAACTACTACGGTGCCGCCGCCCCAGGGAGACAGTTGGCCTTTGTAATAACCATCTACGTAGATGTTTACATAATAGCCAGTATAGTTAGAGAAATAAATACTGCAAGCACCACGGGATTTGCTTTCAGCAACATCAGTAGCCGGGGCATCAGTTTTAATGTTCGGGTTAGAACCTCTGTTTCCATCAACAGCAGCAGCTTTTACCGTTCTTGCTACTTTCTTTTGAGCATACGTTGTTGAAGAGAATGCTAACAGCATGCACCCTGCTGCTAAAATTCCAAGAATTGATTTTTTCATTTGTTTTTGTTTTAGTTTTTATTGAAAGTGGTTGGTAATATTTTTTCTGATTCCTAAACAATGTTACATCCTTTTTTTTTGTTTATCATACCATCAGCAGGGTATTTATTACAATACCGGAATGATTGTTATCGTTTTGACTTGACTGGTAGTTTAATAAGGTTCCAGTTAGCAACAGATTTTGTAAATCCTCTTGTTCCGCCTTCGTTTCCAAGATTTAGCAAATTGCCCAGAGAACTGTTGCCCCTTGGTGTGCCTCTTACTCCTTCCTGATTAAATATGGCATCATAGTTAGGGATTTGCTCATCCGAAGCCAGCAGAAAATAATTATCAGTACCCACTGGTTCCGAAACTTCACCTTCAAAAAGAAATACATCTTTTACCAATTCTTTTTTGCTATCCAGCTTGGGAAATTGGTTGCTTACATTTCCATCTTCAGCACTTGGGTAGCCGAGTATCATATTGCCATTTTTATCAATCAGGAAAAGATAGATATATCTTTTTGGCGTATTAGCACCAACAACAGCGGCATCAGAAACAAGATGAAAAGCAATTTTATCACCTATCCTGTATTCGTGGTTGGTAATAGGGGTGTCAGTTGTTTTATTAATCAATTGTAGCTTGTAAGGAAAACTTGTTGATCCTTCTTTTGGGGGTGTTAGTTGCAACCAGCCTCTTATTTTGGAAAGACGCATAGCATATTCATAAATACTATCGGCAACAGAACTATTAGATACGGCCATATTATTTTCCTGCGAAAATATTTTTGTTTGTACCGGCATCGATTCCAGGCTGTCCCTTGCTGAAGTTTGTGCCCGGCGCAGTCCATAGCTTGGTTTGCCATCCTCGTTAATGGTGCCGAACAGAACATAATTGGCATCGCTGAGATTATTTACAATTACCATACTTTTATTCTGACTGATTTTTTCTTTTACCGCAGCCGCCAAATCCCTGGAAGGGGGCAATTCGAAATATAGTGTAGAATCCTGTTTGCTTAGCCCTAATATTGCTGCCGAAGTAATGGCGGCGGGTGCAGGTTTATCGTTGCCATCTACATTGATTCTATATTTGCTTCCATCATGAAAAACAGTAGTATAAGGGTCAGCTTTTTCAAGATCATTAATCCATTTTACTTTCTTAGAAGATCTAAGTTCATTATTAACCCCCGCCAGCTTCACTACTTCATCATATGTCACATTACCTGTGGGAATATATACTTTCAGCAACGGTGCTTTGGAAGAAACCCAGTTAGTAACCTCTACCAGTTCACCCGGTTTTAAGTCTTTGATATTCCCTTTAACAATGATGGCGGTAGATTTATTTACACTAATAATTGAATCAATAACCAGTTTTACTAAGGTATCTTTTCCATTAAATTTTACTAATTCATTCTCTTTGTATAAGCCGAGTGCAAAGCCACCTTGCAGCGTTACCCGGTTTTTGTCAATACCAGAAACAGCTACTAATGATTTATCTGGTATCGTTCCTTTTTCAATACCAAATAATGTTTGTTGCTGACGAAGGGTGCTGCCCCCTAACACAGGCTCTTGTTTTTTGCCGTTACTTTTTAAAATGGCCCGTATGCTTGTAAAAAGATTCAGCACAGAAGCATTGACAGATTGTTGCTGCAAAGCCTGTATAAAGGCAATAGTAAATGCGCCATGCGGTATATTATACTCGTCTCTTTGTTCCTGTGCATATTCATTGTCCTGTGCCGCAGATAAAATCAGGAAGGTTCCTTCTGCCCTTGTTTCGGGCACAACGGGTTTTGTAGCATCTTTGGCATCATAATTAGCATCCGCTATAAAACGAAACCTGCCCGGATCATTAGGGCCACGGGAAAGAGAACCACTATGGCAGCAGTCCATTATCACAGTAAGCTTAACACCTTTGTCGATAAATTTATTATAAATGCCGGCCAATTGTTTATCCCGCAAATCTTCTACACCCGGTTGCCAGGTATCACTCGGCACCATTGATTCGTCTATCTTATCTACTTCAGTTGACAAGCTGTTGGGTACACGGCTTCCATGTCCGGCATAATATATAAAGGCTATATCGTTGGCGTTAGATCTATCCAATAAAGCCAGCATTTCTTTTTCAATGCCTGATCTGGTTGCCGCTTCATTATATAGTGTGTCCACTTTTTCCGGCTTAAACTGAAACCGGGAAGTGATGATGGAATGAATAGATCTGGCATCGTTGATGCAGCCATCAAGGTCGTTGAAAACTGATCTTGCGGTACCCGATATTTTGGTGCCGGCTGGCGGTGTGTATTTATCAATGGCGATTATTAATGCCCTTCTTTCCTGGGCAGAAGAGAACAAGAATGCAGCGAGTGAAAAAGTGAGAGCCAATAGCTTTTTTGACATAACAAAAGATTTATATGTTGGTTAAATGTGGCCTTTTCTATTAAACTGCATCTTCTTTCACTGTTTCCAAAAAATTATTACACAAGTGTAAAGTATGTTGATTTTATTTAGAAAGGTGAAATAACCCTTTTATTATTGTTCAATGACGTACTAAAGAGTTAATAGTTGTACAGTATATTATTTTTTTGTTTCAGTATTTCAAATTTAGTAGAAGTGGCAATATAAAAAAATACCCAACAGCCGCAAATTTTATTGAGGTTTAAGCATGTTTAATAACGGATAGAAAAAGAGATTGAAATATCTGGTGGAAAACAGAATCCCAATCCCCGGATTAGCAATCCCGATCTTAACTGGCGGATAAAATAGCTTTAATCAGCAAGGCCAAATGATTCTTTGAGAAAATTTTTATATTCTAACGGAAGGCAACCTTGTTTGTTTGCTTTTTCAGCAAACGTTTTGGCTTTGGTATTTTCTCCCAGCCGGGAGTGGCATACCACCTGCATCAGGTAAAGCCAGCATTCATTGCCTTTATCTGCAGAAGTAAATACGTAGATACCCAGATTTGTTTTCAATGCAGCAATGGCCTCTTCATCAAATCTCGGAATAAAATCAAACAAAAGACCCGCAGTTTCTTTTAGTGTTAGCCTGTTTTTCCCTTTCAGGCTGTTTACTATCGTATTCATTGCTTTTGCCTGGTCGTTGTCAACATTCAGTGCATTTAATATCAGAAGACTTTTTAGTGCATAGTTTGCCTTGTTTGGTTCAAACTTTTTAATGGTAGCGATAAATGCAGTAGTTGTTTTGTTCTTAGAATCATATTTACTTAATGCCAGTGTAAACAATTTATGATAAAGTTTAAGGCTAACTTTATCAGCATCCCAACCAAGGAGTTGCTGAATTTTATTTTTTTGTTTGTATAAATAAGCCAGTTGCACTTCATTTACATTGGTGTAAAGCATGGTAGCTTTTGCCAGTTCAGCATTTTCTAATATGTCTTTGGTTGAAAGCCAATCAGAGGCAACAGCACCCCTGTTATTGTCTTCCAGATCATCAGCCAGTTTTGTCCAGGTAAGAAAATCATCGGTGGATGCTTCTTTGTCAATTACTTTTTGTTTAAGGGTAAAATATTGTTTGTCCGGGTTTGCCGCATCTTTTCCCAAACCAATAAAATCAGGGGCTTTCAGGGCTCCAACATTTTTATGAATTAATTTTCCATCGGCCGTAAAGAACAGGAGGGTGGGATAAGCAATAACGCCAAACTCTTCTGCCAGTTTTATTCCTTCGCCAACCTCCATATCAAATTTTACATTAATAAAGTTGTTATTATAATAGCTGGCTACACTTTCGTCTGTGTACACAGATGTTTCCAGGTATTTGCAGGGGCCACACCAGGAGGTGTACGCATCAAAGAATATCATTTTTTGTTCTTTCAGGGCTTTTGCTTTTATCTGCGCCCATGTCATGTCTTGTTGAAAATTGATTCCTTCGGTGGCGATGGCACTGTAAGAAATGAAAAGGGCCAGCAGGGTAGTAAGTTTTTTCATAAACGGTTTTTTGATTTGTTAAGTGTTTCCATACCAGAGACACTTAACTATAACCGATTACATGCTGCCGGTAGTTAAATAAAGCTTAATGGAAAAGCCGGGAAAAATATATACAGAACCCGTTGACGGAGTTAATTTTTGAAGTTATATTCATAGCCCCAAAGGGG
>JAYVKT010000091.1:0-2774 GCA_043768195.1 Chitinophagaceae bacterium
TAATTGGAAATTTTGTTTTCCTCGGCGCAGGCCTTGGCTATTTTGGTGAGGTAGGGCCGGTTTATTATACGATTTTCGGTGTGCTTGTTTTTATTTGTCAAATAATATTGAGTACTGTTTGGTTAAAATATTTTAATTACGGTCCCGTAGAATGGTTGTGGCGCAGCGCAACCTATAAAAAATGGCAACCGATGATAAAGCCAGCTGTACAAAGCAGCCTTTGATCAGTTATGCATCGGGCTGCATGCAATTTTTTCTTGTACCAGCAAGACTTTATTAGCTGCCTGAGGCTTAGCTCAATATTCAGTAACTTGAGGCCATGAAAGGAATGTTTTTTCTACTAATTTTTTCCATCCATTTTTCGGCGCAAAGCCAAAACTGCGACCTGCTCATCACTAATGGAAAAATAATTGATGGCACTGGCAACAACTGGTATTATGCAAACATTGCGGTGAAGGATGGAAAGATTATTAAAATTGGCCGTGATGTAAACTTGTCTGCAAAAAGAACCATTGATGCAAAAGGTTTAATCATTGCTCCCGGTTTTATTGATGTGCATACCCACCTGGAAGGCGATGAAGATAAAGACCCAATGGCTACCAGTTTTATTTTAGATGGTGTTACCACCTGCATCACCGGTAACTGTGGTTCATCTGAAACAGATATTGCGAAGTACTTCCGCTATATTGATTCGTTGAAGTTATCCATTAACGTAGCTGCACTCATTGGTCACAACGATGTACGCAAAGCCGTAATGGGCCGGGCCAACCGGGATGCAACGGCTGATGAAATGAAACAAATGGAAAATATTGTTGACAAAGCAATGCGGGATGGAGCCGTTGGTTTATCAACCGGGCTTATTTATATACCCGGCACTTATACTAAAACGCCGGAGATAGTAACACTGGCAAAAATTGCTGCCAAATATAATGGAGTATATGCTAGTCACATGCGGGATGAAGGCGATAGTGTGACACAAGCTATTGAAGAAGCATTAACCATTGGAAGAGAAGCAAAATTACCCGTTCAAATTTCTCATTTTAAATTAAGCGGTCAACACAACTGGGGACGAAGCAAAGAAACAGTACCGATGATAGAAGCCGCAAGGCGGGAAGGAATAGATGTTACCATTGACCAGTATCCTTACACTGCCAGCAGTACTTCTATCAGTACCTTATTACCTGATGATGTGCTGGCAGACGGACAGGATTCTATTAAAGCCAGATTGCAACGACCGGCAATAAGAAAACAGGTTACCGACCACATTATAGCAAGATTGAAAAAAAGAAAATTAAAACATCTCAACTATGCCGTGGTGGCTTATTTCGCCCCGGATACTTTGTATAATGGAAAAAGCATTGAGCAGATAAACCTGATGAAAGGCAGGAAACACAAAGTAAAATCCGAAGCAGAAACTGTAATGGACATTATGATGCAGGGAGGAGCCAGTGCTGTTTTTCATGGCATGAGTGAAGATGATATTAAACGTATTATGCAATATCCTTTCAACATGTTTGCCAGCGATGCCACTATCAGGATATTAAATTTTGGTATGCCTCATCCAAGAGGATACGGAACCAATGCAAGAGTGTTATCAAAATATGTGCGGGAAGAAAAAGTACTTTCCTTAGAAGAAGCTATACGCAGAATGACTTCATTACCCGCACAAAAATTTCAATTAAAAGACAGGGGCTTGCTAAGAGAAGGCTATGCAGCCGACATCGTCATCTTTGATGAAAAAGAAGTGAAAGACGTTTCTACATTTGAAAAGCCCCATGCTTATTCCAAAGGTTTTCATTATGTAATAGTAAATGGGATGCTGACAGTGGACAATGAAAATCATTTGGGAGTGAGGGCCGGGCAGGCATTGTTTGGGCAGGGTCTTATAAAAAAATAAGCCGCTTTCTTGAAGAGGCGTAGCCTCGATTTAGTTTTGTAACAACGGGTTGAAACCCGTTGCAAAAGACAAAAACCAAGGCAGAGAGCCGTAGGCTCGGTACATTGGAAGATAGACCGTGCCGATGGCACTCATCTCATATCACAGTTCTTTCCAACGGACTGAAGTCCGGTGTTACAAAATAAACCCGAGCCTACGGCTCTTTCTCTAAAAAAGAATATAATCTGCAATGAGAAAAGCTGCGGGTTATGAAACAACAAACTATAAACTGATATATGGAAGTACATGCCCACACCCATACTGCCCGAAAAAAATGGACTCATTATTTCTGGGAGTTTTTAATGTTGTAGGGTGTCCAGAGGCGTAGCCTCGATTCGATATTGTAACAACGGGTTTCAACCCGTTGCAAGAAAACAGAAGTAAGCAGAGAGCCGTAGGCTCGGTACATTTGATGATGAGCCGTGCCGATGGCACTCATATCATATCACAGTTCTTTCCACCGGACTAAAGTCCGGTGTTATAAAATAAACCGGGCCTACGGCTCTACCAACTGAAAAATAGTAAAGTAAAATATATGGAAGTACATGCACACTCACATACTGCAAGAAAAAAATGGACTCACTATTTTTGGGAATTTTTAATGTTATTCCTTGCTGTGTTCTGCGGATTTTTAGCAGAGTACCAGTTGGAGCATAAGATTGAAAGAGACAGGGAGAAAAGATTTATCCAAACCTTTATCGAGGATTTAAAAACGGATACCGCTAAAATTAGTCGGGTCCTGATTTTTCGTAAACAAAAAGAGGAAAGAATGGACTCATTAATGCAGTTGTTAAGCAACGGTCAAATTAAAGGGCATGAAAATGAGCTTTACTATTTT
>JAYVKT010000092.1:0-2394 GCA_043768195.1 Chitinophagaceae bacterium
TAGCAATACCCAGTGTAAGGGCAAACAGCGCCAACAGTGCTGTAATACCAAATAAGTAATATTTAGTTTTCTTGTTACCCTCATCCTCGGCTTTCAACAGTGCAATATTATTTTCATTATCCTGCATCTTTTTTTCAATATCAAAACTCAGAGACCTTGCATTTTCAGCTTCCTGAGCCAGCCTGTTTTTTATCCCAAACAATTCCTGTTGCGTATTAAAGCCTTCTTTATACATTCCTGCAGCGGCATAGGCTTTTGCCAGCAGCTCCAGTTCGTTTATAATGGCAACCTTTGCCGTAATTGCTCTCAGTTCCTGTATCTCGGGTTGTAATAATTGAATGGCAAGTTGAGGATTATTTTGGCGCAGCGCAAGATCGGCGGCATAATAATCAGGGGTTAACTCACCCCATGGGCTTGTAAGGCCAAGGCGTTGTTCATCCTTAAGCATTTTAGCTTTGCTGATATAATATGCGGCAGAGTCTTTTTTATCTTTACTTAAAAAATCTTTTCCTTTTTCTATATAATACCAGGCATATTCAAGCGGTCCCGTTTTATATATACTTAAGAGTTCAAATGCTTTATCATAATAGTATTTACTGCTGTCACTCTTCATGAGTGTTTTTACCTTGGCCATTTGTAAAAAAAGGTATGGTGCATCAACGAATAGCAAGGGTGAATCCAATTTGTTGAATTGGTTTATAGCAAGCCTCAGGTATTTTTCAGCTTTTTCAGGTTTGTTATCATCCCCCATATTACTTCCCAATATCATCAACCTGTTTGTTTTTCCAGATATGCCCAATAAACCAAAAAGCGAATCTGTTGCCGGGTTATCATCAAGAAAACTAAGCGATTTTAAGAGGGAATATTCAGCTTTTTCCCAAAGGCCGATGCGATAATAAAAGCCAGCCAAAGCACTATATACTGTGGCTGCTCCATCACGGTCGTTCTTATTAATAAAATAGTTACCGAGGTTAATATAATATTCAATCCCTTCATATAGATGGGTACTGTTGCGGAAGGGGATCCTGGTTTGCCTGAGAATATGAAGGAATACGTTTTTGCAGCCGGTTGAATAAGTGTCTTTATTCTTTTCAATATAATCCCTGCCAAATTTTATTAAAGCTTCATTTGGCATACTGTCTAAATTAAAATGGCTCTTATAAAAGGTTGCGAAGAGGGCACAATATTTACTTTCGTCTAAAACAGTCTGCAGGCGACCCAGTTCCAACATAATGGGTTTGTTTTCCAGCAGTGCTTCCTTTTTATTTTTTTCCATCAATGCTATTGCACTGTCATAGTAAATGTTGTATTTGCTGTCTCCTCCTTTTATGAGTGTAAGCTGGTTAAGAATAGAATCGGCATAACTGCTTTGCCGGGCAAAACCTTTACCGTTTATTAAAAACAATAAACATAAAACCGGCAATATTTTTAAACGATGCATATAATTGATTTAACCTGTAATAATTTATTTAAAATTTAAACTGGTAGCTGAATAATGAATGTAGTTCCTTCCCTTTCTATTGTTTCCACTTTCAGCTCTCCGCCATGTGCTTTTACAATATCATAACTCAACGATAACCCCAAGCCTGTTCCTTGCCCGGTGGGTTTGGTGGTGAAGAAAGGTTGGAATATTTTGTCTAATATTTTTTTAGGAATGCCGGGGCCATTATCCTTTATGCTAATTAAAACTTTATCACCCACCTTTTTTGTACTCACCCAAACAGTAGGATTGTGTTTGTACTCAGGGTCCAGGAACCCCCCTTCGGGGGGCAGGGGGGCTGCATAAAACGCATTGTTAATCAAATTGAGAATAACTCTTCCAATATCCTGCGGAATAATATTGATGTTGCCAATAGTTTCATCATACTCTGTTTTCATGGTGGCATTAAACGATTTGTCTTTTGCTCTTAACCCATGATAGGCTAACCGTAAATATTCATCGGCTAATGCATTGATATCTGTTGGTTCTTTTTTGCCACTGCTGCTGCGGCTGTGTTGCAACATACCTTTTACAATGGCATCGGCTCTTTTGCCGTGGTGTAATATTTTTTTCTGATTTTCGATTGCGTCATTAGCAATTGCTTTTGCGTCATCAATATTTCCTTTATTCAACTCATCTTTCATTTCAACTAATAATTCTTCATTTACTTCTGAGAAATTATTAACGAAGTTTAACGGGTTTTGAATTTCATGAGCAATGCCTGCGGTGAGTTCTCCGAGGCTTGCCATTTTTTCGGATTGGATGAGTTGGGATTGGGTGGATTTTAAATCTTGTATAGACTTATTCAATGAGGCGGTACGTTCCTGAACTTGTATTTCCAAAGTTTCGTTTTGTAAGGATAAAATGG
Organism: Chitinophagaceae bacterium; assembly: GCA_043768195.1. GTDB lineage: Bacteria > Bacteroidota > Bacteroidia > Chitinophagales > Chitinophagaceae > JJ008. Next base: position 2,349 of record JAYVKT010000092.1, read on the forward strand.
ACTCTTTTTCTTTTGAAAGTTTTTGAACCCGTTCCAGATTAAGCCT
>JAYVKT010000093.1:0-2228 GCA_043768195.1 Chitinophagaceae bacterium
GGCGGTGCCGACCGTGGTGCTGACCTGCATCCCTTTATTGGTTATAATTATCGTATTTCAGAATTGCATGCCGCCGTTGGTTTAGCGCAGATAAAAAGATTGCCAGAATTTTTAAGCATTCAAAAGAAAAATAATGCAGAACTAAAAAATATACTGGCACAAATACCAGAAGTTTCTTTCCGCCGCATACCCGACCCGGCTGGTGACAGTTGCAGTTTTGTAAGCTGGTTTTTACCAACCGAGGAAATAACAAGAGCTGTTGTTGCTGAAATGAAAGCACAGGAAATATTGGCGGGTAATTTTTATTGGTTTGATAATAACTGGCACTATATCCGCAAGTGGGATCATCTTAAAAATTCCATCACTCTAAATTCATTGCATCCTGATTTAAAAGCACAGGTTATTCATCATGCCACCAAAGATTTTGCTGCCAGCGATGCGGTGATGGGGCGTTGCATTTCTACCGCCATTAGTTTAGTATGGACGGAAGAACAGATAAAAGAAAAGGGGGTGAAGATGGTGGGGGTGGTGAAGAAGGTGTTGAGTAAGCTGTCAGTGTCACTCTAATTCTCATCTCGGCTTCACCGCATTCGGTTTTTGCTCCAGCCAGTTTACATACTCCATTGAACCGAGGCGAAAACGTATTGGCACAGTAGTGATTTTCTCTAACTGCAATTCTTTTTTACAGAAGAAGCCAAGATTATCAGTATAAAGTTTTCCGCTGGTTACGTTTAAAATAGAAATGCTGGGATAAACAGAACCAAAATTATAACCGGGGTAAGCTACTTTTAGGTTTGAAAATTTTGGATAACCCGAAGAAGTTGATATTTTTTGCGGGGACTTGAATAACAAATAGGCAGAATCCCCAAAAAACAAAACGGGACCCGTCTGCCCAAAAATCTTCCCATTAAACATTAACAGGAACACAACAAGAAAACTACAAAGCCGTTGCGACATAGTTATTTAATTTGTATTTAAATTTAGGCATTATTTTTGTGCAAAGGCAGATTTTTTTAAAATCCTGCCCACCATTAAAAAACTGAACGAACCATGGCCCTTAGCCAGAGCTTACAGCAGCGGATGCTTCAAAAACTGTCGCCCCAGCAGATTCAACTGATGAAACTGCTGCAGGTACCTACGGCCAGTTTGGAAGTTAGGATTAAAGAAGAGATGGAAGAAAACCCTGCCCTGGAGCTGGATGAAGACAAACATGAAGATGCAGATGAAATAAAAGATGAGTTTAATGAGGATGGCGAGGAAGATTTTGAAGAAAAGGATGGCAGCGAAGATGAATATGAGAACCTAGACGTAAGCGAATATGTATCTGATGGTGATGATGAAGTAGGGGACTATAAACTTCGGGATGACAATTACCCCGAAGAAGATGAAGGCCGGCAGCTACCCTTTAAAACTGAAACAAGTTTTTACGAACTGCTGATTGTGCAGCTTGGTATGTTGAAGCTGGAAGAAAAGGAACAGGCCATTGCCGAACAAATAATCGGCAGTATAGATGAGGACGGTTACCTGCGAAGGGAAACTTCAGCCGTTGTAGATGACCTCGCCTTCCGGCAAAATATTATTACCACCGTTGAAGAAGTAGAGTTATTAATAAAACGCATCCAGCAGTTTGACCCGTCCGGCGTAGCGGCAAGGGATTTAAGAGAATGCCTGCTATTGCAGCTCTATCGCCAAAAAGAGGAAGGTAAATCGGTTGATATGGCAATTAAAGCTATCACCAAATACTTCGATGAGTTTACTAAAAAGCATTACGAAAAAATACAACGGGGTTTGAATATTGACGACGACCAGTTGCGGGAAGTAATGCAGCAAATCATTAGGCTTAACCCTAAACCGGGTGGCACTATTAGCGAGGCGAACAAGGCAGAAAATTATGTAGTACCCGACTTTTTTATTATGAACAATGCAGGCAAGTTAGAACTGACACTTAACAGCCGCAATGCACCCGAGCTCCGCATCAGCGAAGGATACCGGGATATGCTGAAAGAATATGACCGGGGTGCCAAAAAAGATAAGCGGCAAAAAGAAGCCGTGTTGTTTATCAAACAAAAAATTGATTCCGCCAAATGGTTTATTGATGCTATTAAGCAGCGGCAGCATACGTTGCTCAGCACTATGAATGCTATTATGGAGCACCAGTATGATTTCTTTTTGACGGGAGATGATACTGAGCTAAACCCCATGATCTTAAAAGACATTGCAGAAAAAAC
>JAYVKT010000094.1:0-6863 GCA_043768195.1 Chitinophagaceae bacterium
CCGGAGGATACGGGGTGTTTATAATGGCACTCTGCGTGTTGAAGCTGAACGACTGATTGATGATATTAATACATTATTAAAGGAAGATTAATTATCCCATTAAACGAAGCCTTACTTATTCACCAGCTTTCTTTATTTTACCGGCATGTTGTTCGAATTCAACCGCTATAGTTCCCTGCTGCTTATCTTTTTTGTGCATGGATTGGTCTATGCTATTCTTTTATACCGAAAAAGCATTATCAATGAAACCCGTTCTGATAAATGGCTGAGTTTATTTCTATTGCTTTGCATCTTATACATTGCACCCTGGATGATTGGTTTTGCTGGTTGGTATGATACCCAGCCTTACCGGGATATTTTATTCTATGTTCCCTTTCAGCATTTGTACTTTATCGGCCCTGTTATTTTCTTTTACGTACAAAGCCTGCTCAATCCCTCTTTTCGATTTGGAAAAAAAGAATGGCTGCATTTATTGCCCGGAATATTGTACTTGCTTTTTTGTGTAGTAATGGTGGTAACAGATAAACTGGTGCTGAAAAAATATTACTTTCTTGCCAATGGGGCTGACCCTGATTTTGATACCTGGTACCAGCTTACCGGTTTTGCTTCTATGCTGTTTTATTTCTTTTTATCATTGCGGTATTATAGTCTGTACAAAAAACTGATAGTGCAGGTGGTTAGTTATGCTGATGGAGTTTTCTTTCGCTGGATATGGAATTTTTTAGTGGCCTTTCTTATCATGCTATGTGTTAGAGTTATTTTTTTTATACTCGGCGAGATAATGGAGTTGAAATACTGGGATGTCTGGTGGTATTTCCTCGCCTTTGCTATCCTGTTTTATTATATTGCCATCAGTGGCTATGCCAATTCAATAGAAACAAAAGTTGCTTTCAAACCTCACTTGCTTACTTACCGGCCGACGTTGCTATTAAATTATATTCCTTCTTTTATTAAAACAGAACCCATAACAGAAGAAGCAGAAATAATTGAAATTGAATCTTCTTCAAAAGAGCTCCCTGCTGACAACCTGCTGGCAGAATGGAAACAGAAACTCTTGCAGTTGCTACAGGAAGAAAAAATGTTTGAAGACCCTGAACTATCGCTTACACAGGTGGCTAAACAACTGCAAAGCAATCCTTCCTTTATATCCATGGTAGTGAACCGTGGTTTTGCCCTCAACTTTAATGATTTTGTAAATCAATTTCGTATTGAAGCCGTAAAAGAAATGATAAAAAGGGGTGAACATAAAAAACAAACTCTCCTGGCAATAGCTTTTGAATGTGGTTTTAACTCCAAAGCCACTTTCAATAGGGCATTTAAGAAAGCAACAGGCTTAAGCCCTAAAGAATGGATAGAGAGAAAGATTATATAAAACTTTTTGCGCCTTGCATTGTTGATTTTCCCAACACATTATAAAATGAAAAAAATACTGGTTTTATTTTTCTCCCTTTTTGCCTTAGAAAGTTTTGGGCAAAGCAAAATAAGTACGGATAGTTTGCTGGGCAACTTTGTAATTGACCTTCGCCCTACTCCCACCAGCGAACCTTATTTAAAAGACTTCAAATTCACTAAAATATATGGTAAACAATTTGACGGGGAGTTCTACGGCTATCCGTTTACCGGCGGCTTCCTCAACTTGGATTGGGATAAAATCTATTTTGCCTTTACCACTGCAGACCAGAGTGGCATTTATTTTCACTCCGGGTATATTGAAGGGAATAAAGTTTTTGGACTCAGCCTCAATGAAAGCAGAAAATTTGTGCTGCCATGGAAAGGCGAAAGAAAAAGATAACAGCTTAATTCAGCGTACCTAAGCTCAATAATTGCCGTCTCAAATTACAAATGAGGCGGCTTTATTTTTTTGAGGCCTATTTCTTTTGTCTCAAATCATCTTTTGCAGCGACTCCGGCTTTTCAACAGCACATATTTGTGGAAACAATTTAATCACCACAAAAATTTAGCTATGAAATCACAATTACGCCAATTTTTATTTGGCACCAGCATCAGCGATAATAAAGTAATGAATATCGGATGGCTTTTATTCCGGGTGCATGTTGGGATAAGTATTGCTATTCATGCCGGATGGCCGAAAATGAATACGATTGCTGCACCGGGGTGGTTTGCCGACCAGGTAGCCGGGCTTGGCTTCACCTTTCCATCACCGGAGTTTTGGGCGGCCACCGCTTCCTGGGGTGAGTTTGTTGGCGGTATTTTAATCGCCATTGGTTTGTTTACAAGATTTGCTGCATTGCAATTAGCCTTCCAGTTTTTTGTTATTGCCTTTTTGTGGTATGAGAATCCGGAACCTTTTACGGGAATGTATTTTCAACAATTATTTTTCTGGTGTTATGTGCTGGTAACTTTTGCCGGCGGCGGCCGCTACTCGCTGGATAAATTAATAATGAACCGGAAGAAAATAAGAATTTCTGCTACTGCTAAAGTTGCCATCGCTTCGCTGGTATTATTAATTGGGCTAAATGCAACTGCTCAAAACAATACGGTTAGTAGTAAAGATTTTATACCGTTGGCAGGCAAATGGACGGGAACACTTAGCTACCTTGACTATAGCAATAACACAACAGAAAATATAAGGTCTAATCTTTTTGCAGTAATAAAAAACGATAGCTTATTTGACCTGAATATTTATTACACCGACGAACCCAGCCACAACGAAAAAGATGAATACCGAATCCGGGAAAAAGGAACAATGCTAAATAATAAAAAAGTTATTGAACGTTCTGTTCTGCCAAACGGGGTTTTAAAAATAGTGCTGGAAGAAAAAGGAAAAGATGGCAATGATTCCAAACCAGCCACCTTTCATCATGTAATGCTGATCAGTAAAAATAAATTCACCCTGACCAAGCTGGTGAAGTTTGATGGAGAATTAACTTTCTTTCAGCGAAATCAATATTCGTTCAGCCGATAATTTTGGTCACGGATTACACGCCTGCCTGTCGGCAGACAGGGATTAGCACAGATTAATACAGTAAGAAACAATCCGTGTAAATCTGTGTAATCTGTGGTTTGTATTCCTTCTTATTCTTGGCTAACTTATTTCACTTCTTCAAACACACCTGTCTGTTTATTCTTTCGCACATTATCCCAGTTAAAATAGCGGCCATTCATAGCAACATACACACCATGCGGCAATGATTGGGCAAAAGCAAGGGCACTGCCCAGGTTAAACAAACCATCAGAGCTTCCAAACTTAATAGGAATCATTGCTCCTGTTAGTACAATGGTTTTGTTTTTTATTTTAGCCGCCAGCACTTTGGCTGTTTCACTCATGGTATCAGTGCCATGCGTAACGACGATTTGTGTTTCATCGCAGCTATGACATTGATGTGCAATCAACGACCGGTCGCCATCCGTCATTTGCAAGCTGTCCACCATCATCAGTGTTCTTATTTCAACAGGCATTTTACAACGGCCTTTCTCTAGCAGCTCACTCATGTGGGTGTCTTTAAAATACAACTCACCGTTCAGTTCATTATACTCCTTATCAAAAGTGCCGCCGGTAATAAAAATTCGGATTGCCATAGCCTTTTAATTATTAAGGCATGAAGATAAAATAAATAAAAACCAGAAGAAGATGCCGGATCTGAACATTATCTAACAATACTGCACAGACAATAGAAAAGAGTAAAGAAAATAAACAAACTTGTTGCCTCAATGATTTAAAACCCTATTTTAGCCGGGGCTTTTTAAAAACAAAAAAGGCCCTTCCGTAGAAACGGACTGACCTCTAACGATTGCTTGCCATATGAAATTCTTAAAAAAGTAGTGTTCTTCGGCGCACTGCTACGGCCTCTAACGATTCTCACTTTCCTGCTAACGATTGTACGTTGTATTTATCCTGCACCTTATAATTTAAAGGTAGGGGCTACTTGCTTCCCATTTAATTCAATTTCGTACTGATTTTATGATGCCTACGGGTTATCTTTTCATTAAAACCCTTTACTGTTAAGCGTTTCAGAATATATTTGCAATGATGTCCAACCGTTCTACTGACATATTATTTCAACTTATTAAATCGCTGGAAAAAGCTGAAAAAAGGCATTTTAAACTCTATATCAAACGGAGCTCCGGAAAGGAAGATCTGAAAATTGTACGGCTTTTTGATGCCCTTGACAAGTTGAAAGACTACGATGAAAAAACCCTGTTGAAAAAATTAGACGATGTGACAAAGCCACAGTTAGCTAACCTGAAAACACACCTCTACAAACAAATTATGGCCAGCCTGCGGTTGCTGAAAAGTACCGATAGTATGGATCTGCAACTGAATGAGCAGTTTGATTATGCCCATATACTTTACAAAAAAGGTTTGTTTATGCAAAGCCTTCGCATTATTGATAGGGCCAGGGAAATTGCCAAAACCAATCAGAAATATTATTTTTTACCGCAACTCATTGCATTGGAAAAAAGAATTGAAGGCCTGCATATTACCCGCAACATTCATCACCGGGCAGATGGGCTTACAGCCGAAGCCAATGAAGTAAACGGCCATATTGATAAAGTAACAAGATTGTCCAACCTGGCACTAAAGCTTTTCAGTTGGTTTGTACAGCATGGCCATGCCAGGGATGAATACGATGAAAAAGACATCCGCAAATTTCTGACACAAAACCTGCCAACAGGCGCCTGGAAGGAGACGGGATTTTATGAACGGATGTACCTTTATCAAAGCTATACCTGGTATGCTTTCATCCGACAGAATTTTTTGCAATACTACCGGTACTCTCAAAAATTAGTTGACCTTTTTGAAGAACAGCCGCTGATGAAACGGGTGGAGACCAGCCACCACATCAAAGCCTGGCATTACCTGCTCAATGCACATTTTGATTTGCGAAATCACCGGGGTTTTAATAAAACATTGCAGCAGTTTGAACAACTGGCACAAACGGACAGAATAAAAGGGCATGATAATTTCCGGATACAGGCTTTTATATATACCAGTCAGGCCCGCATTAACCAGCATTTTATGCGGGGCACTTTTACCGAAGGGCTTTCCATTATACCCCCAATTGAAAAAGAACTGGAAGGGTATAATCTTTTTCTCGACAGCCACCGGGTGCTGGTACTCAATTATAAATTTGCCATGATGCATTTCGGTAGCGGGGACTATGCTACTTCTATTGATTACCTGCAAAAAATTATTAACGACCACACCAATTTACGTTACGATTTGCAATGCTATGCCCGGGTGCTGCATCTGATGGCTCATTATGAGCTGGGCAATGATATGCTGATGGAGTCGCTGAGCAAATCAGTGTATCGGTTTATGGCAAAAATGAAAAACCTGACAGCCGTGGAAGAAGCGATGTTTAAATTTTTGCGGCAATCCATTCCGCTATCACCCCGCCAGTTAAAACCGGAGTTTGTAAAATTGCTAAACACCATCAAGCATCTCGAGAACAACCGTTTTCAAACAAGGTCTTTTGCTTACATAGATATCATCTCCTGGGTAGAAAGTAAAGTATATAACAAGCCGATGGGTGAGATTATAAATAAAAAATATGTTGAAAGCAAAAGGAGAAATTAATCTGTCCTATTTTTAGATTTTTTCTTTTCTTCCTTTAGGTTATAGAAATTTACCTGGCTAAACATTTTTGTATCAAGGCTATACCTGACTGTATAGGTTTTATCAATCAGCTTTGCCACAAAATCGCAAACCTCCTTCCATTTATAAGTAATCTCTATCTCATTTGTATTACGGAAATAACGATACGAAAAATCTTGCTTTCCTGAAAAAGCAGTACAGCCCCACCCCTTTCTTTCAACTCTTTCTTTGTCTGCTGCCGGAACTATTTCATCAATAAATCTTTCTCGTATATGTTTGCCAACAATTTCCTCATAATTTATACCGGTAAGATCATTTTGATTGACTTTAAAAAAATTAACTAAAAGATTGCCATTTATATGTCCAAAATAAACATGTAGCGAATCTCTATAAAGAGTATCAATCAAAAACAGACCATCTTTTTTTGTAAAACCCTCCTTGCCATTAATTATATAATATTCAATAAAATTTTCCAGGGAATACGGTTTCGCAAGTTCCAGATGTCTTCCTTTTCGGATTTCATCAATATTTGTTCTGGACAACTGAAAGTAGATAGTGTTTGTATTCGTTTTTCCGGTTTGTGCAAATAATTGATTGCCCAAAAAAGAAATTACAGTCAGTAGTACAAAAAAGATGTTTTTTATTAATGTCATACGGGTATATGATTAAAGCTACAAATTTTTTTAAAAATCAGAAGATGTTGAACAAAAGGATAGGGTACCCCAAACTCTCAAAAAACAGAATTTTCTATACTTATTATACTTAAGGGTAACATTCAGGAAAGTTACCGGCATCTTTTCTTAATTTTCAGGGATGAAAAAGATTCTCTTTCTCTTTTTGTTTGCATGGAATTTTTCCTCCGCCCAAATAAACCCCGCCAACATCACCATTGCCCGTGACAGTTTCGGCATTCCACATGTATTTGCAAAAACAGACCCCGAGGTTGCTTATGGCATTGCGTGGGCACATGCCGAAGACGATTTTGAAACATTGCAATTAGTAGTACTGAGCGGTAAAGCAAAACTGGGAACCGGCCTCGGTAAGAAAGGCGCTGAAGGCGATTATGTAATAAATCTTTTACGGGTAAGAAAAACGGTAGAAGAACAATGGAACACACTAAGCCCCGATTTTGTTGAATTAATAAAAGGATATGTAGCAGGATTAAATGCTTATGCAAAAGCCCATCCCACAGCAATAAAATACAAACAGGCCTTTCCTTTTGATGAGAAAGAGTACATGACGGCGGTTGTTTTCTCTACCGCTTTATTTTGCGGAGTGGATAGAGTGCTTCCTGAAATACTCG
>JAYVKT010000095.1:0-3661 GCA_043768195.1 Chitinophagaceae bacterium
CACCGTCAATTTTACCTCAATACAACCTTTCGGAAACTGAAAGTTTATAATGCGGTTGTATCAAAACAAAAAGAAGATGAAACAATTCTCGGCAGGGCAGAGTATGTAATGAATGAATGGAAAGGGTTGCTTACCGGAAATGTATTATATGAAGTTGGGGCAGGGCAGGAGCAACGAAGGGATTTTGCTTATCTGGAAGTGCCGGCAGGCACCGGCCAGTTTGCCTGGATTGATTATAATAGTGATGGTGTACAGCAGTTAAATGAATTTGAACTGGCCGCCTTTGTTGATCAGGCAAAATTTATCCGCATACTTACGCCAACCAATGAATTTATCAAAGCTAATTTCATCACTTTTAATTATAGCCTCCATATCACCCCAAGGTCTTTGCTAACCTCACCTGATCTGAAAGGGATAAAGAAATTTTTGGCAAAGCTCTATCTCGTTACGTCTTTTCAAACAAATAAAAAGTCCCTTGCCAAAGGAACATTTGAATTTAATCCATTTAAATACGGTGTAAATGACACAGCCCTCATCATTCTCAACACAACAATATTAAACACCCTTTCATTTAACCGCTACAACAGCAAGTGGGGTGTTGATTTGAGCAATCTTCGAAATACGGGAAAATCCTTACTTACTTATGGCTACGAAAGCAGGAAGCTGAATGATTGGCTGATAAAATGGAGATGGAATATCAGCCGGGCTTTTTCACTTACAGTCAATGGCAAAAAAGGGGAGAATGCACTTTTTACGCCACAGTTTGCCAATAGAAATTACCAGCTTTCTATTTATAGTGTTGAGCCGTTTCTTACTTTTATTCAGGGAACATCTTTCCGCCTTGTTACCAGTTATAAGTTTGATAATAAGAAAAACTCGGCGTTGTATGGTGGTGAAAAATCAGCCTCACACTCTGTCAATGTAGAGTCAAAGTATAATATTCTTCAGAACAGTTCGGTTAATGGAAAATTTACTTTTAATACTATTGATTATAAATTCCCGGCTAATACAACGGTGAGTTATATAATGCTCGATGGATTGCTCCCCGGCAAGAATTATCTATGGACACTTGGATTCAGTAAAAGATTGCTGAATAATCTGGAGTTAAACTTTACTTACGATGGACGAAAAGCCGGTACATCAAAACCGGTACATATTGGCCGGGCGGCAATTACGGCGTTGTTCTAAACATTAAACCGAAAGTGCATCACATCGCCATCTTTTACGAGATATTCTTTTCCCTCAATCCGTAACTTCCCAACCTCACGGCAGGCAGCTTCTGAACCGTATTTTACAAAATCATCGTAGCCGATCACCTCTGCTTTAATAAAACCTTTTTCAAAATCTGTATGGATAACACCGGCAGCCTGTGGTGCTTTCCACCCCTCATGTATTGTCCAGGCTCTTACTTCCTGTACACCTGCGGTGAAATAGGTATAAAGATTCAGCAACTTGTAAGCCGAATGAATCAACCTGTCCAATGCCGGCTCTGTCATTTTATATTCATCCATGAACAACTGCTTATCATCTGCACTTTCCATTTCGGCAATCTGTGCTTCTATATTATTATTCATGATGATTACTTCGGCCTTCTCATCTTTTACTGCGGCTTTCAACGCCTCTGAATATTTATTTCCGGTGTGCATAGAGGGTTCATCCACATTTGCCACATACAAAACAGGCTTATCTGTCAACAGGCAAAGATCGGCAATGGCAATTTTCTCTTCTTTATCCAAATCTAACTCACGGATGCTTTTCCCTTTTTCCAAATGCTCTTTGCAGCGGATCAATACTTCCAGTTCAGCTTTAAATTTGGGATCCAATTTTATTTGCTTCTCTGTTTTTGAAATTTTCTTTTCTACACCATCAAGATCTTTCAACTGTAGTTCGGTATCTATTATCTCTTTATCACTTACCGGGTTGATAGCCCCTTCGTCCCGTAAAATATTTTCATCTTCAAAACAGCGTACCACATGGATGATAGCATCTACTTCACGGATATTGCCGAGAAATTTATTGCCCAGTCCTTCTCCTTTGCTGGCACCCCTAACCAAACCGGCTATGTCCACAATTTCAATTTGGGTAGGAATCGTTTTATTCGGTACAACCAGTTCGGTCAATTTTATTAATCTTGGATCAGGCACATCCACCAATCCAACATTCGGATCAATAGTACAGAAACGATAATTGCTTGCCTGCGCCTTTGCACTATTGCTTACGGCGTTAAATAATGTTGATTTTCCTACGTTGGGTAATCCTACAATTCCTGCTTGTAAAGCCATGATGAGTTTATAGTTTGTACGCAGTATCCTGCGGATTGTTTGTAGTCGATAGTTTGAACCACTCAAAGTGCTAAGCGGCTTTAAGGGCGGCAAAGATAAGAGAAATCGCCTTTTGTAAAGAGTGAAAATCAGGGCAAACGCATTAAAAAATAAATACAAGCACACGGATGACACTGATAAGACGGATGAACATGGATTTCTTTTTTGCTTCGCAAAAAGAAGGATTTTACAGCTTCGCAGTATGCAGGGTTACCGAAATAATCCAAATTATCCCGTCTCGTTTTAAACGGGACGGGATAAAAATCCGTGTCATCCGTGTGCCAAATCAACATGAATTTTAATGTGTTTGCCCAAGAGTGAAAATGCTTTAGCTAAAGTCCTTAACTTCAAACAATAAACTATAAACCACAAACCTATTTATGGCATTAAGCAAGATTTGGTCGGCTTTTATCATTATTGCCTTATTAGTAGCCGCTGTACGTTTTACATCTCAGCCCGGGCAGGATAAAATTTTCAGTAACCTGGTAACAGGAAAAAATACAGATACTGTTTCTGTAAGGAATATTGATTCTGCACTATTACCTGCCAGTGTGCATCAGCAATTAATAAAGGATAAGCAGGCTGTGTGGGGAAAAGAAAAAGTATATAAAACTGAAGGCACTACTTACCGCACATACAAGCTGTTGCCGGCTAATGGAATTTTTGAAACCTGTAAAGGTGCTGTGGAAATCTGTATTGGATTAATCGGCATCATGGCTTTGTTTATGGGCTTTATGAGCATTGCTGACAAAGCAGGCGGTGTCAGGTTTTTATCCCGGATAATTGGCCCTTTCTTTTCTAAAATATTTCCTGATGTCCCTAAAGGCCATTCAGCCCACGGTCACATGATGATGAATTTTTCGGCTAACCTGATGGGGCTCGATAATGCAGCCACACCATTTGGCATAAAAGCAATGGAAAGTTTGCAGGAACTTAATCCTGATAAAGAAAGGGCTTCGAATGCCCAGGTAATGTTTTTATGCCTCCATGCTTCAGGCCTTACATTAATTCCTGTTGCCATTATTGCAGCGAGGGCATCGTTGAAATTTCCCTCTGCTAATCCTACAGAAATATTCATTCCTTGTATGATTGCCACATTTGTAGCTACCATCGCCGCTATGCTCATTGTATCGTACAAACAACGGATAAATATTTTTCAAAAAACAATCTTACTCTGGATACTTGGTATTTCAGCTATTATCGCCGCATTAGTTCTGTACTTAGTATCCTTAAGTTCAGAAGGGTTACAATCTTTTTCCGGCTTGCTGAGCAATGGACTGATACTGCTTATTTTTTTTCTTATCATCTTGGGCGGGTTATATAAACGTATCAATGTGTTT
>JAYVKT010000096.1:0-8551 GCA_043768195.1 Chitinophagaceae bacterium
ATTCCGGGTAGAATCGCCGGGGGTGGCTTTTAATAAAACGGGTGGAATAGAATCTCTTGGTCCACCCTGTGGGGGAATGATATTGGCACAGCCCTGACCAATCATTACACTACTGATAATAATTAAAATAATGGCGGCAGATGATAGTAAACTCTTGTAATTCATGTAAGGTGCAAACTTAACTTGTTTGCAGATATTGATTTGTTTTTAAAATCATAATTATCCTAAAGCAGAACAAGTTCGCTTCAGGATAAATCTTCATCCTCAGTTTCCATATCATGTAAAGCAATAGCCAGGTTATTGGTTTTAACAAAACTGCACCAGTGGCAGTCTTCTTTGCCGCAGCCAGTATAAAACTCCCTGTTCTGAATTTTTTCCCAGGTAGTGGTTATCTGGTGGGCGACGGTAGTTATATCAGCCGGACTAATTACTACTTTTTCTTTGTGGTAGTTTTTCTTTTTATCCGGTTCTATAAAATCAAATTCAGTACTTACAACTTTCCAGTCTTTTTGTTCGTAATTATCAACGAGTATTTTATAAAAGACGGCCTGCCGCCAGTAATCCCCGCCGTTTGGCATTTTATCAGAAGGGCTTTTTGTTTTAGTAATCCCTCTATCCGGGTCGCCTGATTTGTAATCCACTACGTTAACCGACTTACCATCAAATTCTAATTTGTCCAATGCACCTTTTATTGGCACATCTTTATACACCGTTTTTATCCGGCGTTCGATTGCTACGATTTTATTAAAACTGCTGATATATTTGTCATAATAATTACCCAATACTTCTTGTCCGTATTCCATCCTTCTGGCAAACTGTTCTTTGGTAAAGCTTTCCCGGTGGCGGGTCATGTACCATTCAAAATCTGCAACGAACTCCTCTTTTGTTCCAAACGTATCTTTTTTTCCATCCTGCATTTTGCGGAATAGTTTTTCCAATGCATGATGCACCGCAGAGCCAAACTCCGTCGCCTCATTTCTTGGTGAAGGAATGCGGATGAGATTTTTGAAATAAAATTCTAACGGGCATTTCAGATAATTGTTCAATGCGGTTACATTCATTACAAACTTATCCAGCAGATGCCCGATAAATTCTTCTTCTATTTTATCTATCTCCGGTGCCTGCGATTCAATAAAATGCAAAGCGGTAAACTCAGATAAGACTTCTGTATCAATAATTATTTTTTCTACCGGTAGCTGGTGTTCATCCTGTATTTCTGCAATAAACATGGATGGCTCCAGTTCTTTACCATCATTCTTAAACTTACTATAGGAAATATAAAGATGTTGTTCAGCCCTTGTAAGTGCTACATAAAATAAACGCCTTAATTCTTCATCATCATTGGCTGTTGGTTGAGAAGCGAACATGGTATCCGGCAATTTGTATCCGCCACCCGGTTTTCTTTTCTTTTCCCAGAATGAAGAATTACAACCAACGAGTATTACATATTCAAACTCTAAACCCTTGGAACCGTGTGCTGTCATCAGGTTTATGCCTTTATCACTTCCACTTACTTGTACCAGAGGCAATTTGATCTCCTCTTTTTCCATCATCTCGATCAGGTTCACAAATCCCTGAAGATTTAATGATGGAGTACGATGTGTTTCATCTTTTACAAAATCAAACAAGCCGGTTAATATCTGCAACTGCCAGTGTTTGTCCGGGCTTTGCATAATTGTGCTGAGTACTCCGCCTTCCCGGATAATGTTTTCAAACAAATGCTGTAAAGTGGCGTTAGATACATCAGCAATTAATTTTTCTATTATCGCTGATGCTTTTTTCAATCCTTCATGCAGGCTGGTGCTAAAAAGATCTTTTGCCGGCAAGCTTGCTTTTTCTGATAATAATTGACGAATTGACGTTTTATCATCTTTATACCTTTTCTCTGCTACTTCCATCGTATGCTTTGCAATTTCGATAGGAGGAATGGCAAACCAGTCGAAATGCAAAATTTCAAACAGCATTTCATCACCGCTATAAGAAATATGATGTTCTGCGGTCAGGTATTTAAGCACCAGCATTATTTTTTTGCCCAATGGTAATTCCAAAATATTCAAATGCCGCTTGCTGTACACCGGAATATTCAGCAGCTTAAAATATTGCGCCAGTTCTTCGCCGTATTTATTTTCTTTATAAATAATCCCAATTCTCCCGGGAGATACATGTTGAGTTACTAAATCCTGAACCTGTTTTGCAATACCGATCATTTCCTGCCGCTGCGTATCATATTCTCTGATTACTGGTTTATTGGTTAATTGGTTAATTAGTTTATTAGTCGAGAGTAAATCCTTACTCAAATCATCAATCTTTCTTACAAGTCGTTCATTATTTCGGTCAATTAATGATTTTGAAACATCCAATATGGGCTGGGTAGAACGATAATTATTGGTTAATACCACTGTCAGCAAATCTTCTTTGTAATTATTGGCGAAGTCCAGCATATTCTCCACATTAGCTCCCTGGAAACGATAGATGCTCTGATCGTCATCACCTACCACAAATACATTGGGCTTATCCCAATAGCTGATTAATAATTCTACCAGTTTATTTTGTGTGCCGCTGGTATCCTGGTATTCATCCACCAGTATGTACTGATATTTTTCCTGGTAGTTGGCTAAGAGATTTTTATTTTCTTCAAATGCTTTCAGCACCCAGTTTATCATGTCATCAAAATCATAACGGTTCTTTTTTCGCATCAGTTGCTGAAAGCGGTCGAACTCACCAACGGCAGCCCGGAGTTTTTCCATCCGTTCCGTAGCTTCTTCTATTTTGTCTTTCTTTAAGTCGCCGGCATTAAAGGCCTTGTATTTTCTTTTGTAAATAAATTCATCTCTTGTTGGTAAATCAGCGAGGTATTCATCTATTTTCTGATTAATAAATTCAGCCGTCCATCCTTCCTTCTTCATATTGCTGAATAAGGATTGCAGGTTGTTGATTTCAAAATATACATCGCCTCTGTATCTTTTCAGTGCATGTCCTTTCGGAAAGGAGTCAATCAATTCTTTAAATAATTGAATTTTTTCTAAATCAGAAACAGGGTCGAGAGCAGTCTTTTCAAACAGCGATAAATTATCCTGTATCACATCATTGCAAAAAGCATGAAAGGTGTAGATATTTACTTTGTAAGCATCCGGCCCGATGAACTGCAATAACCTTTTTCGCATCGCCACCACACCTGCATCCGTATAAGTAAGGCAAAGAATATTTTCCGGCTGTGCATCAGTTTCCAACAATATTTTCCCGATACGGCTGGCAAGTATCTGTGTTTTGCCGGTTCCGGGTCCGGCGATAACCATTACCGGGCCTTCGATGGTATCAACGGCTATGCGTTGCTTTTCATTCAGCCGTTCATATTCTTCTTTGAATTTCTTTTCTAATTTTTCTTTAGTAAATGACATTGTTTGCTGAACTTTTTACTTTGTAAATCGTTATTCAAACGAATTTAAACCAATAATCTGCATGGCGGCACATTCCATTAAAACAGTACAAAAAATTCCCATTTCGTTAGAAAAGGCATGGAATTTTTTCTCTAATCCGGCTAACCTGCAAGCCATTACCCCGGACAATATGGGCTTTAAAGTAATTTCAAAACATCATGGTGATACCATGTATGCCGGGCAGATTATTGAATACACTGTAAAACCTGTTTTAGGGATACCACTCTACTGGATGACGGAGATAACACAGGTAAAAGACAAGGAATATTTTATTGATGAGCAACGCTACGGTCCTTATTCATTATGGCATCACCAGCATCATTTCAAAGCCATTGAAGGCGGTGTGGAAATGACTGATATTGTACATTATAAAAATCCTTTTTGGATATTTGGGAGACTTGCCAATACTTTATTTGTAAAAAAGAAACTGGACGGCATTTTTGATTACAGGTATAAGAAAGTGGAGGAGTTGTTTGGTAAATGGAAAACATAATACATTTCCACGCAAAGCCGCTAAGGAGCAAAGAATACAAGAGATTTACACTTTGAACGACCTAATAATTAGTAATTAATAATTATTAGCTATTAATTACTTTATCCCTGCTCTTTTCTTTAACTCCGTTACTGGTATCACCATCAATCTTCCAATTGGTTCTTTATCCCGGTAAGTAATCAGTTTCATAAAAGAAGCATCTTTCGGAACTGTCAGTGGTTCTTTGTAAGCCGGGTAAAAATTATCGGGGAATGAATTGTCGAAACTGTAATGAATGGATAACCCCTCTATTTCTGTTTCTAATTTTACCACTACGGTAGCTGTATCTTTTTTTGTAGCAGTGATGATAGGGTCATAGATACTTGGGCCATATTTTATTTCGGCCATATCCAATCTTCGGAAATGGCTTTCGACTCTTTTAGAAAAAAATTCCCAGTTCCTTTTTTCTTTTGGGCTCCAGAGTGCTTCGGCAATGGCAAAAGCCCTTGGCCATGTCATGTATTGCATGTGCCGGGTATTGTACACTTGTTCGGTCCATAAATTTGCTTGCCCTCCTTTTATCAATTTAGCATCAACTCCATCCGGCAACGGTTCAAACTGGTAGGCTTTTTTTAACCGTAGTGTAGCATACACCGGTGGCTCTATTGAAGCATCGCCCTGCATATAATCTATATAAGCAAAATCGGTAGGGCTCATCACTACTTCATGTCCTTGCTTGGCAGCTTCAATACCGCCTTTCATTCCCCGCCAGCTCATTACTGCTGCATTGGGTGCCAGTCCGCCATCGAGTATTTCATCCCAGCCAATCATTTTTTTGCCTTTGCTGTTGATTATTCTTTCCACTCTTTTTACAAAATAGCTTTGCACTTCATCCAGGTTCTTCAGGTTCTCTTTTTGCATCAATGCTTTTATTGGTTCACTTTTTTCCCAGAAATTTCTTGCCGTTTCATCGCCACCCATGTGGATGTAAGCAAAGGGAAACAGTTGCGCTACTTCGGTAAATACTTTATCTAAAAACTCGTAGGCATATTCATTGGCAGGGCAAATGGTATTATCTAACAAGCCATAAAAATGCTGACCACCACCCGGCCATATCATAAACCGGTCGCCGGGACTAACGTAATATTCTCCGGGAGTGCAAGAGAGTTCAGGATATGAAGCAAGGGCGGCAAGGTTATGACCCGGCACATCAATTTCCGGAAGAATGTTTACAAAACGGTCTGCAGCATATTTCACTAATTCTTTAATGTCTTCATGAGTATAAAATCCACCATAGGTTGCAGCTTCACCCGGCTGAGGTTTTGATAGTGTGCCGAACGTACCTGTTCTTTCTACCCGCCATGCACCTACTTCGGTTAGTTTAGGTAAACTTTTTATTTGCAGCCGCCAGCCCTGGTCATCAGTTAAATGTAAATGCAACAAGTTGAATTTATATTTCACCATCTGGTCAATATAATCTTTCACTTGTGCCACTGTAAAAAAATGGCGGGATACATCCAGCATTAAACCTCTCCAACCGTATCTTGGATAATCTTCGATGGTAACTGCCGGAATATCCCATTCGTCATAGTCAAGCTCTGTCTTACTTGTAATTCCCGACGGAAGCAACTGCAGCAAAGTTTGAACACCATAAAAAATACCGGCAGGTTTTCTGGCAGCAAGTGTAATGCCAGTTCGGGTTACTTTTAATTTATATCCTTCGTCGGGTATTGTTTTATCTGTGATTAAGGAAAAGAGTATTGATTTCGGTAAAAGGGTGTTTCCTTCTTTAATTGTTGTTTTATATCCCGTTGGAGCTTCAATTTGTGTGGCAAATAAAGCAGCAATTTTTTTTACTTCTTCATTTTTAGGGATGATTATATTAATGGTGGAAGGCAAAATGAAGCCGCCCAAATCATTATTTTCAATTATCGAAACTGGCTGTGGTATCAAAGCAATTCTTCTTCTTCCCCTGCGCTGGGCATTGGCATCAATAAAAAGAGTTATTAATAATGCGAGGAGGAATAGTTTTTTCATACAGTTAAGTTTTGATGCCACAAGTTACTTGTTTGAAATAAATGAAATAAAAAAGGCTGATAAGTTTCCCCATCAGCCCAACTAACTAATAAACCAATTAACCCTCTACCCCGGCATCCTCGAAATATATTTCTCAATCTGTTTTATCTGATCCACAATTTGTTCTGTCTTTGGTTTTAATGCTTTACATTTTCTAAAGAAATCTTTAGCTGCCCGGAATTCTCTCTTGTTCATCATAATGCTGCACATTTGTAAATAAGCCGCCGCTTCATTTTCTTTATCCGGCAATCCTTTGCGGATGGCACCACGGATATAGCTTTCCGCTTGTTTCAAATCATTCTTTTGCATCATCAGCATCCCCATCTGCAACATACTGGCTCCTTCGGCTTCTTTCATCGGCATGCCGAGGTCAAGCCCTTTCTTCATACTTTTTTCTGCGCCAACAAAATCCTGTTTCATCATGGCAATGTTGCCCTGCAAAGTGTAATACACCGAACGGATGGGTTTGTAAAGAAGATTAGGAAATTTGATAGAAGCCAATACTTTTTCGGCACCATCCATATCACCTTCTTCCATATATGTCTGTATCAATCTCAGCGGCCCAAAGAAAAAATGCCCCAATATTAATATTACGCCAACTAAATATAACGGGAAGGCCGGCCAGAAACTGGCAGCATAGTTTACATAAATACCGAGGGCTATCAGCACAATACCAACCCAAAGGCGATACTTAATAAGGAGGTTATAAAACTTCATACTTTTTTTAAAATTTGTAGTCCCGACAGGAATCGAACCTGTATCAAAAGTTTAGGAAACTTCTATTCTATCCATTGAACTACGGGACCAGTTTGTTTTTCAAATATCGCCTGCCTGCAGCAGATTTAAAATATTTTTCTCTTCGTATTGCCTCTTCTCTTGTTTCAAAGGTTTCTGAATATACTACTGCAAAAGGACTATACATTTTTATAGATTCAGTCATTCCTGCATTATGCTGAAGCAAACGTTTTTCCAAATCTTCGCAATGACCTTTGTAATAGAAATCGTTTAATCCTTTTATTACATAGGCATAATACATATTGATCAGGCGTTAAACTTCTATTCTATCCCCGTCCGACTGGCGTCAGCCGGGCGGGCATTGAACTACGGGACCAACCTTGCCTCGCAGGCAGCGGGGTGCAAATATAGGAAAGAATTAAGCCCATGTTTCGTAAGTTCGGGTCTTAAACTCAATGGCTAAATCTTGAACGAAACCGAACTGATACAAGGGCTGAAAAACGGAGAGGAGGCTTCTTTCAAATATTTGGTGGATACCTACAAAGACAGGATTTTCAACACAGCTATTGGTATAGTGCAGAATGCGGAGGATGCGGAGGATATGGCGCAAGAGGTTTTTATACAGGTTTATCGTTCCATCCATAGTTTTAAAGGGGAATCAAAATTATCCACCTGGATGTACCGGATTGCGACAACCCGTTCGTTAGACCTTTTGAGAAGCCGTAAAAGCAAGAAACGTTTTGGTTTTATGCAACGACTTTTTGGGGATGGAAATGAGCCATTGCATGAGATACCTGATTTTAATCACCCGGGGGTGACCCTGGATCGTAAGGAGAATGCCGCTAAATTGTTTAAAGCCATAGCCCAACTGCCTGAAAATCAAAAGACAGCATTTACGCTGCACAAACTGGAAGATCTTAGTTACCAGGAAGTAAGTGAGGTAATGCAGACTTCAGTACCGGCTGTGGAGTCGCTGATGCACAGGGCAAAACAAAATTTGCGGAAAATATTGGAAAAAGAAACTGACTGAGTAATTTACCGGGTCGAAGGTTTTAAGCCGTCTTCCCGTCAAAAATGGTGTATTATGAATAATGACAGAAATAAGAAAATTGAGGACATCCTCGGCAGCCTTGATGGGGTTCAAAAGGCTACTATGCCCGATTTCTTTTACACCCGCCTTAAAGCAAGGATGGAGAAGGGATTTGAACCAGCTAGTAAAAAATCCTGGGTGCTTCGTCCGGCTTTTGCATTAACAGCTTTAGCAGCTGTATTACTAATCAACGCTATTGTTATTTTAAATGGTGATGCAGATAAAACCGGGACTATTGCAAACGACCCTGATACATTTCAGTCCATTGCAGCAGAGTACAACCTCAACGACAATAGCTCTGTGTACGATTTAAACCAGGACAAATAAGATGAAAACTTCAGGTAATAAAATTCTTATTGGAGCCGTTGTGCTCTTATTGCTGGTGAACATTGCACTGGTGGTGTTTATGATAAAAGAGAAAAACAGCCACAAGGGCAGGTACCAGGGCGGGAAGGGTGACGCTTCTGAAATGATGGCGAAGGAACTGAATATGACGGAGGAACAGAAAAAAGCCCACAAACAATTAAAGGAGGAACACTTTAAAAATATAAAACCATTGTTTGATTCTCTCCGTAGTGCAAAGACGGCTTTCTATTCGTTAGTAAAAGATTCAGTAGTCAGCGATAGCATGATCAATGCCTACAGTCAACGGATCAACGAAAAACAATCGGTTATTGACAAACTCACCTTTGCTCATTTTAAAAGAATAAGAAACCTGTTTACTGCTGAACAACAACCTAA